>CAMWUU010000489.1 GCA_947177515.1 uncultured Lachnospiraceae bacterium | reverse complement strand
TCAAAGTGCAAGGACAAGGAAACCGAATTGTTCCTCACCGCAAATAACAGAACCGGAAAGCAAAATGATCCCAAAGATCCCCGCTTTTGTAAGCACGCCGGATAATAGGGCGGATGCCGGGGCAGGAGCCACGGGATGGGCTTTCGGCAACCAGATATGCAGAGGGAACATCCCGGCTTTGGCACCAAAACCAAACAGCATCATGCACCCCGCCGCAAACAGAACCCCCCGCTCCCTGACTGCCACACAGGACTCCCTTAATTCCTGCAAAGACAATGTTTTTGTCAAATGGTACAAAAGGAACAGCCCCATCAGCATTACCATCCCGCCAAGCACCGCTACGGCAAGGTACGTTTCCGCTGCGCGCAGCGCCCCCTTTGTTTCCTCCTGCGCAACCCAGACATAAGAGGTAAACGACATAACTTCAAAGAAAAGGAACAGGGTTATCAGATCCGCCGCAAGGAAAACTCCTGCCGTCGCACCAAGCGTTAAAAGCGTAAAAAGATAATACCGGCGCAAATTCTTATGTCCAAGCATATACTCCGGCGAAAAAACCATTGCCGTCATCCACATAAAAGAAAGGATAACCAGGTAGAGAGCCCTAAAACCGTCCATGGCAAACGTCAGGCCAAACCCCATAATACCATTTATCCCACATGTGGCTGCACCACCGGAAAGTGTACCAGCAGCAAAAACAAACGCCAGCAAAAACTCTGCCACGGTAACTGCTGCCGCCACCCGTCCCAGGGCGCGCCCATCCTCTTCCTTACGGAAAAAAAGCAGGGGGAGCGCCCCAGCTAAGGGCAGGATCCATAACAAAACCAACCATATATTTCCTGTCATATACCTTTACCCCCTCTCATTTCCCAAACTTCAAACCGTTACAGTAGACCCGCAGCTACCCTATTTAAAAACGACAGCAGCGGTTTCGCAAATATACCAATGGAAAGAATCATATAGACCAGAATCCCGAGCGGCAGCTTCATCCGCCAGGTCGGATCGCAGGCCTGCTGGATTTTCCAGTTTTCCTCCCCCTTAAAGGGAAAGAATGCACGCATCACAAAACCACAGATATAAACTGCGGTGCAGAATGCCGAAACCAGTACAGCCAGCACACCGGCTATGGCAGTAGGACTCCCCTGTGCGACGGCCGCAGTACTGATATGCCATTTACTTACAAAAGCCGCCATGGGTGGCACGCCGATCAACGCCGCCCCGGCCACCAGGAAACAAACACATACATAAGGCATTTTTTTTGCAAGTCCTCCCATGTCACGCACATACTCCAGCCCTGAACGGTGCAGGATCGCCCCGGTACAGTAAAAAAGTGTAATCTTAATAAAGGCATGCGCAATCATATGCATCATGCTCCCCACCATACCCCCGGGTGTCATTAAGAGCGCCGCAAAAATAATGTAGGAAAGGTTACTTATCGTGGAGTAGGCTAAGCGGCGTTTTAAATGTGGTTCCTTCACCGCCCTAGCCGAGCCAAAAAATATGGTGACAATAGCAAAAACCAATACCGTGTATTGCGCAAAACTCCCCTTTAAAAACTCTGTCCCAAAACTGTAATAAGTAATGCGGATAATCGCAAACGCGCCCGCTTTCACTACCGCAACCGCGTGCAAAAGCGCAGTAACCGGCGTGGGCGCAACCGAAACGGACGGCAACCACCCGTAAAACGGGAAGATTGCTGCCTTAACCCCAAAACCAAGCACAGCCAATACATAAACTGCCTTAACAAAAGGCTCCATCCTACCGAGGGCAACCCCGGAAAAAACACCGCCAAATGTAAAGTTCATGGTGTTTCCCAGCCGGGAAACAAAGATAAACCCGATAAAAGCAAACGCCGCGCCCCCAATGGAGTAAGTCATATATTTTCTGCACGCAAGGACTGCCTTCCTGCCGCAGCCATGCATAACCAAAGGCATGGTTACAAGCGTCAGCATCTCGTAGAACATATACATGGTCATCAGGTTCCCGGAAAACGCGATGCCGAGCGTAACCCCGAATGTCATCGTATAAAAGGCAAAAAACGCATTATCCTTTGTGTCATGCTCCATATATTCAAATGCATACAGTGTCGCAAGCGGCCACAAAAACGAAACCAGCCCCCCAAATACCATGCCGAGTCCATCAATGTGAAACTTCACCTCAAGATTCCCCGCCAGGTTCAGCACATTAAAGTCCTCGCTCGGCCGGTGGAAAATCAGCCAGACCGCAAGCGCAGAAGTCACAACTGTTACCAGCTCGATATAGAGATTGCGCCCCTTCTTATCCCGAAACGGAAACAGCGGCAGCAATGCTCCCATAAGCAGCGGGAAAACAATCGGTAATAATATTCCATATTTTTCCATATCAATCCCCCCGCGCCGCTAAAAAACCGACTGGATGATCAAGTCGATAAAGCGCATCAGCCCGTTCGGGAAAAGCCCCAAATAAACGGCTGCCACCGCAAGGATGATCATCGGCAGCATCATGCTTTTTGGCTCCTTTTCCTTTTGGTACTCCAAAGG
>CAMWUU010000488.1 GCA_947177515.1 uncultured Lachnospiraceae bacterium | reverse complement strand
TTTTTTAAATATTTTCATGATTTAACACCCCCGTATACACACCAATCGCCTGCTTTTAAAAAAATTTCCGCTCCACAATAAAAAATAATGGAGAAAAGTTCCTCATTTGGTATAAGATTTTCTATTTCCAGTAATTTTTCGCAAGGTAAATGAACGGGCTTTGCCTCTTTTTCCTGCCATTCTCTTCGCTCATCCTTCTTAATTTCCGGCAATTGCTCCGGATTCAAAAAGTCACCTATTTTCCTATTGACCAACCTGTAAGATATCTTACATAAAATTTCTCCTATATTAAAGTAAGTTTTTGAACAGCCTAACCCTTTCACCCAAGATAGGATGAAAGGGTCACTTTACTTTACATTATTTTGGTCTTTCACTGCAGTAGCGATCCAAATAGGATGGGTTCTGTTCCATAATCTGGTGGTAGGAAATCAGATCATTGATTGCCATAATTTTTCGATCACGACATAATGCCTTTTTCCTTTCGATGTTAATTCCTTCTTCATCGTAAAAGGATGCATAGCACAAAGAACATAAATGCACCGCCCAGCAATTGGAACAGTCTGGCAGGGATTCTTTTGCATACTCATCAATATAATATTTTTTAATTGCCTCAAGATCCATTCCATTCTCCACATCACCAATTACTGGAGATTCCCCGATTTGTTCACAGACATGAAATCTCCCCGCAGTGGTAACATAAAGCCGTCTTTCCCCCGGCGCACAGCACCCATTCTGCTCCATAAACTGGATTGGCTCTGCGGCAATAATTCTGTGCTGTATCCTTGCAAGGTTTGAATTGTTCATGTTATATTTGATTTCTTCATCCTTTTGCTTGCATATCTTATCCAATCTCCAATACTCAAGCGGATCACTTTCTTGCAAGGTGTCTATGTTTTCTGGCATTTCTATTATTTTTTGTTCTTGATTATTCACCCGTTTTTTATTTGAACCCTGCATATAAGAAGTACGGATTGTTATGTTTTCTGGCAACCAAGGGATCGACCGGAAAAACTGATTGATTCCCTCGATTTTTTCTACTGTATATGGCGGTGTTAAAACGGCATTGATCCCTATCGCATCCCCTGCTTTCTTCTCACCCATGCAATCAATCAAAAGTTTTAATCCTTTCATCGCTTTAGAAAAACTTCCGGTGTGGCTGACCATAATCCGGTTTGCATCATGAATCTCCTCTGGACCATCCACGCTCCCTGTAACAATACAGGACTCCAAGGAGGCAAAATATTCTGCCATTTCTCTGGTAACTAAAGTTAGATTTGTAGTAAACCCAAAATGTAATTTTTTCTTTTTCCCTATTTTTTCTATCGTATAGTCCATACATTGTTTCATCAATGGAAATTGCAGCAACGGCTCCCCACCATAAAAGGTTACAAAGAATTCTTCCTCACTGTGCGCAATAGCAAAATCCAATGCTTTTTTTGCAATCTCCCAAGTCATGTTTTTAGTAGAAAATCCTCTAAAGTCTTCGTGATCTTCGTTATAAACACAATACCTGCAGCGCAAATTACATTGTTCTGTTAATTCAAGAATAATCTGGTGGATATTGTGGTTTTGTTTCACCTCCATGTCCTGTGACCGGAATTTATTATAAACTGGTGCCTGAAGTATCTTCTCTGTTTCAGTCAACAACTTAATATTTTCCAAGGCTGTCAACAGAAAGTCTTCCGATAGTCCAGTTTCTTCCAATGAGGAAAGTCCAGAATGCCTTAATATATTTTCCACTACAAGAAATTCGTTTTCCTCACATTCTAAAACCTTCCCCGTCCCAGTATCATAGAAATACTTGGAATTCTCTGTCTGGAAGGTAGTTCCGAGCCGCATCCAACTTCCATCCGGTACTAACTTAGAAAAATACGCCAACAATTCTTCTTTTTGCATTTAAATGTTCCTCCATTGCGCCTTTTATTGTTCATATAGATAAAGTTGAATGCGGCTTACAATCGCATCCAAACTATCTTCTAAACTTTGCCTACCCTTAAGATATCCCAATCCTTCTTCTTCAAGAATCTGCCAAATACTTGCATCCACGGTGAATGGTTTATGTAATTCTTCTTTTACAATCTGAATCATCCATTCATTTTCTTTTTGGGTTGGATATCTCAATACCATACCATCACCTGATAAAACCCCTTCAGAACGATCCACTTGTGCAAATTTATTCAATACCCATATATCTATTGGATAGCCTAACTTTTCTGCTACACACCTCCCTTGAGTTTCAATCGAGAAAGCAAATTGCAAGAAAGTTTCCGCCATTTCCTCTTTTTCTGACAAACTGTTGATTCCAAGTACTGTTGTTGGGAAGAATACAGCCCCATTTGGTACCATCTCCCCTTCCCTTATTTCAACTGCATGAGGATATGTACCAAGCGCATAAACATCATCCATAAGAACAAATGAAAAATCGGCTTCTCCTTTCGCAAAGCGAGTACTTGGATCACGCCCCTCCAAATATGAAGCAATCCATCCTGTTTCTTCCCATGCTTTTTCCGACTCACAAAGTCGTCCTGTT
>CAMWUU010000487.1 GCA_947177515.1 uncultured Lachnospiraceae bacterium | reverse complement strand
CCCACCCACTCCCCCAGAAAAATCCACCCACCCACAACCCTGGAAAAATCTACTTGCCCACTGGTAAATCCCAAAACAGTATGATATAATAAATTAAGTCCCCCTGCTGCGCGGGGGCTTACAGGGAATCCCCTGTTAAAACAATACAAGCCGCAGCACGGAGGCAAATATGCAAAAAAAGAAAACAAGGAAGCTGTGGGCATTTTTATTGCTCCTAACCATGCTTACCACCCTTGTCCCGACCACCTGGACTAAGGCGGTAGAAATGCCGGAAGCCGTTATAAACGGCGAGGAACATGCAGAACTTTCCCTTGCGGAAATTTTTGAAAACTACGAGCACACGGATCCAACGGAATTTTACGCACAACTTACCGAACTGAAAGAGCTTGCAGCCGAGGTGGAAAACACGGAAGCCGCCAAAGCTCTCTATGACAAGCTCGATGTCGCATACACAAAAGCATACACGATGTGGATTACATCCAACGTCGCAACCTATGTGGATGCAACGGATTCCCGGATGCTTGAAGAAAACGCCTACAACACTGCCCTGATCAACCAGATGCGCGACCAATTCTGTATCTGCATAAGGGATCTCCTAGAACTGCCAGGAGCAGGCGATATTGTTGCGGAGCTGACCGAAGACGATATCGAATTTTTCTCCACCTACGAAGAAATGACCAAAGAGCAGCTCGATGCAATTACCCGCGAACAGGAACTTTTGCAGGAATACGGCGCAAAACAGCTTGAAGCAAATATGCTGACCGTCACAGTAAACGGTACACAGATGGGTTTTGCCGATATCGAATCCGCTATAATGTCAGGACTTCTTGACGCAGATACCTACTATAACAAACATATGGAACTGATGGACAAACAAAATTCCCTGCTTGGCGATGTTTACCTGCGCCTTGTCAAGGTACGCCAGGAGATTGCCGCCCTGTACGATTATGACAATTATAATGACTATATGTATGAAAATTACGGGCGCGATTATACCCCGGAAGAAATCCAAAAATTCAGTGATTCCGTAAAAACTTATCTGTCCGGTCCATACTATTACCTGCGCAACCTGACAGACTTCTCCGCACCATGCCTGCAGCAGACCTATGAACCTGAGGAGATTTTTGATCTTCTCTCCACCTATATCCCACAGACTTCCGCAGATCTGCAGGATGGACTTAACCACCTGATCGACAACAAACTTTATGATATTGCCTATTCCGATGTCAAAATGTCGGGTGCTTTCACTACATACTTTCCATATTATAATACCGAATGCATTGTGATGCAGCCTAGCGGGAATACCTACGACATGCTGACCATGGTCCATGAATTTGGACATTTCAATGCGGACTACCAGCAGGGAAGCATGGGCTCGATTGATGTAGCCGAAGTACAATCCCAGGGTCTTGAGTTCTTGTTTATGGAACACTACGAAGATATTTTCGGAGATGACGCAGGCATTGTGGAAGAATATGTCACTCTCCAGCAGCTTTACTCTTTTATCTCCGGATGCCTAAATAATGAACTGGAAACCTGGGCTTACCTGCAAAAAGATCTTACACTCGAAGCAATGAATGAAAAACACGCGGAATTACTCACCGCCTACGAACAAATGCAGCCAGGCACCTGGACCACGGAATACTACAGCAAGAGCTGGGTACAGACTCCACATTACTTTACTTCACCATGCTATTACATCAGCTATGCAACCTCTGTAGCCGGCGCTTTTGCAATCCGTGAACTTGCGATGGAAAACCCAACCGCTGCCGTAAATGCCTACCTTAATGTGGCAAATGCCGAAACAGACAAAGGCTTTTCTGAGGTAATGGACGAGGCAGGACTTGGGGATGTACTTGCACCGGATGTTATCAAGGCCGTAGGTGAAGAACTGATGGAACATTTCGACCTTGAAAAACGTTTTGAGGAACTGCTCGCACAGATGCAGACACCACAGCCGGATACCGAAGAACCACAGCCGGAGGAACCGCAGGAAGAAGAAGACCAAAAGGTACCAGAACCACAAAAAATCTGCCATGTGCGCAAAGGTGATACACTCGCCAAAATCGGAAAGCGTTACCAGGTAGACTGGAAGGAAATCGCACAGTTAAACGGGATCAAAGCACCTTACAGGATTTATGCCGGTCAGGAACTTATCCTTCCGGATCACGCTGTCATTAACACAGAAAAGGTAACCGTACAGAAGGGGGATACACTTGGCAAGATTGCCGCATCCCTCGGGCTAAACTGGCAGGTTCTTGCTGAATTACTTGGCATCCATGCGCCTTACACCATCTACGAGGGTCAGGTATTGGAATTCAGCTACTAAAATGCCCGACCAACACACTAAGAAAACCTGGGATAAACTTTTCCCCAAACCCATATATAAAAATCCCCTGCCGATTTTCCTGTCGGCAGGGGATTTTTATATGCAGTCAGGCTCCCCGATCAAATTTCCCCCTCCGGTCACATATAAAATAATAGGAAAACCCAACTGCATCCGCCAGAAACCATCCGATTGGCACCGACCACC
>CAMWUU010000486.1 GCA_947177515.1 uncultured Lachnospiraceae bacterium | reverse complement strand
TCTGATATTTGTATAAGAGACAGCTGATAGTCCTGAATTATTTTTTTTCTGTTTATTGGGTGTAAGTGTCAAGATGCTTAAATTAGAATTTAAAAAAGAATTAGAAGAACAGAAAATTAGCAGGTCATTAATTCTTGACAGAATTTGTGAGGAGCGGGAATACATTCTTTGGATGGAGGAAGGAGAGCAGACTGTCTGGGTGATGCAGGTGCATGCAATGGCGCAGCGGCTGGGAAAATCAGTGGATAAATATGATGTGATGTTAAACCCGAAACAATATTTTCTGGCAGTAAAACGGAGTTTGATATGGCAAAAAATCCGGAAAGGGGAGCTATATAGTGCGGGGGAGTTGATTGCAGAGTATAAGGAAAAACTTAAAGAAATGGAGGTGGCATGTACTGAGGAATACAGGCGGGATAATAAAAAGAAAACAGCGGGCAGTTGTGGAAGTATGCCACAGAAAGAGTGTGCTCTTCACCGGCAGTTTCTGGCGCTTTCTGCGGCAGAGATCGCAAGGAGGCAGGCGTGTCCATATATGGAACAGTTGAAAATAATCCTTGGCGGGCTGCGGCAGACCATTATTGCGACAGCATGGGGAATACGAAATGGAAAACCCTGGCCGGAACCTGGATGGTGCAGGATAAGGCGGATGCATTTGATGGAACTGTTTTTGCTGGCGCGCTTTGCAAGGTTGTGTGAATGCATGGGGGAAAGGGAGGAGGCTTTTTTGTGGTACCAGGGACTTGCAGCATATCTTCGTGAAGTGCCGAAAGACCGAGCGGATACAGGCAAGCTCTCCCTCCTTATTTGTTATCGTATGGCAGAAAACCGGCTGAGTAGGATGTTTGGCAAAAATATATGGTGGGAAGAAGGGGAGAAAAGGGGGAAAGGGGGTATTTTTGGATACGATGTATTCCTGCCAAAAACAGCTTATGATTTGTTTGCAGGGCAGGATGGGAGGGAAGAATTTAAAAATGCGCAGGAGTGTATAGAGATTCTGAAAAACCTGACGGATGCGTTAGAACTGCTTGGACAAACACAAAGGTATTTTCCGCTTTTTTTGAAAATGGAGAATTTGCGTCTTGCATTTTTGCGCGAAATGCCGCTTTTTGGGGATCATATCAAAGAGGAAAATACCCTGCATGTCCTGAAAGATGCATGGGAAGACCTGTGCAGGGCTGTTTTGTGCAAGTCCGAAGCAGGTGTGGTATGTGGCCGTGTGGCAGGTTTTGACGCTTTTGATTCCGATTATACGGAAAGATGCATGCATGATTATCTGGAAATCTTCCATGGGCGCATGGAATTGCATGGTTTTGATATGTATCAGTTGGGGGAAGAGATTTATTCGGATCCGATAAAGTCCCTTATGCCAATTTTGAAAGGGGAAGCGATACCAAAGCCCCAGAAGCGTAAAGAATTGCAAAAGCGGCTTGGTATGGAGTGGAAGACATATGATCCAGGATTTATTACGGAGGATGATGCAGAATATAAAAAATTTGCACGAATGAGGCGCATGTATTATGATAGGAAATTGGGGGAAGGAAGGGAGCTTCTTAAGGAACTGGAGAATAAAATGGATTGGAAATACATGACAAATCAGCAGTTTGGGATATACTGGGATGCTCTTTTTGATTGGAGGGAAGGCAAGATTACAGAGGAAGAAAAAAATATTGAAATGTGGAAAATAGTGGAGTATTCTGGGATAAAGAGGGAAAAATTTATGGAAGTTGGGTGTTCCATGATGCGGATAGAATGGTGGGCACTGATGGAGATTGCCTGGAATTGTGAAGGGGAGGATTTTAATTTTTGGATTAGTGTACTGAAAAAGCAGCGGGAGTATCTGGAGAAAATAGAGGCGGCAGGATTTTTTCCGGAATATTACATAAAGATTTTGTATTGTTTGTGTTATATGGAACGGGAGATGGGGAATTTCGATGAGGCGGAGCAGTGCGCTGAAGCAGGTTTGAGGGCAGTGTATCATTTAAATCTTTATACGCAGTGGGGATCGCTTTTGTTTGAAAAATTTCGTATTGTGGAGGATCGGAAGACGAAGGAGGGGATGGAAGAAGAGGATTTTAAATTGATCCGCCAGGCATATGCTGTTGAGAAAATGTTTTTGAAAAGTGATAGAGGTTGTAAAATGGTAAAAGACTATTTAGGTAAATATTATGGACAGGATGGACTGGCGGATATGGAGGAAGGGCATTAATTCATTCTTCGATAATGTTTTCCATATCAGAAGGTGCTGGGTTGGGATCCGACAACGCATTACCCCCATCCCCAGGTGCTGAAATCCCAGTTAGTATCCATAGGATTAGAAAGATGCTAAGTAGTTTTTTTAGATGTTTCATAATTATTTTCCTCCTTTTAAGTGTTAATTATTTTTACCATAGCATAAATTGGAAAATTGTGCAAGAAAAATGGTATTCGAAATTTGGAAATAATTAGAAAAAATTAGCCACCGTTTTTCTTGCAGGAAATTTTAGGTTGTGATATAGTATGGGTAAGTTTAAGTGGGTGAGGATTCTCAGAAGGA
>CAMWUU010000485.1 GCA_947177515.1 uncultured Lachnospiraceae bacterium | reverse complement strand
AAATATATATTGCGAATTCCCCCCATCATCATAAAATAGAAATATAAACAAAATAATAACATGTCCAGTGTTTTTAAAACCAAGTCATCCCCAACCCACAATTTCATAAATGGTTGATACAAGCACACAAAACAACTAGTACACCAAGAAATAATCCACCCGAATATAAATTCAAACTTTTTCAGATCCTGATAATTTTTTTCTATACTCTCCGAAACAATACTATCTGCAACACTTGCCTGCATCGCACTCGTGATTGCCCACATTATACCGCAGACACTGCTGTAAATATAAAAATAATTGTTATACATTGCGACGCTTGTTAAACCTAAATATACAGATAATATCAGTGTGTCAAAGGAATTGCGAGCAACCTGTCCTAACTTGCTTATTGCCAAACCGCCTACCTGCTTACGTATATCTTTCTTCTGTCCTTTTTCCAATTCCCCATAACTAATAAACTGCGGAAAGACATGGACAGATATCCTGAAGATCACTAAATTACTAAGTATGGTCGCAAAAAAAGTCAGCAACACATATATATAAAAATTTTCTAACAAAACTAATACCACAACCTGCGCTATTGACTTTAATAAATTCACTATCGTATAAGTGTTTTTTACCAAGTCAAATCTTTGTGCAGCCGTTAATAATGCTGTTTTATACGCAAAAAGGAAATAGCTGGCTGATGCATCCACCAAATAAAACAGAAATAATACTGTTACGTTCAGTCCCTCGACCCGTTTCCCTCCTACCAACCGAGGAACAAAAGGTAAGATTATAAGCCCACATCCTAAAATCAGAAATCCAATCCTCCTACAAATCTTTCTATAATATGCAAGTAATGCACATACCACATCCGTGTCCCCTCTTGCCAACGGCTTGTACATGCTTACAACTATCGCCGTTGAGAAACCTAATTCTGCCATATTCAGTACCGAAACCAGCGAATTAAAAACACTGCTAAGCCCTAGATATTTTTCATTAAATACATAAATAACTATCGTTCTGATTACAAATCCAAATACTATCGTAGATAGACCGTTTACAATTCCAGAGCCAATATTTCTTTTTGAATTTTTGCTGCGGGAATTATCCATTTTATCTCCCTTGCCATCCTAGTTTTTATTGTGTTATATCCATAAGAATTACTTTATTTCCTCCTCAGGCAAGCAATGATCCAATTCTGAAACTTGCAAGAATAGCACAACATCAAATTTAGCTTTTGCAAAAAATAGTTTTCCGATTGATAATGGTCGAAATAATAAACGTGGGAATTAAATACATGCCTCCGGCTTTCCTTACTAGTAAAAACTTTTTTTGTTGTGGTTGCACCATAATGGATATATTTCACTGTGCGGTCAATCCCTGTTTTTTTACCTGCTTTTTTCATTTTTTTTGCCAATATATCTTCCTCACAGTACATAAAAACTCCCTCATCAAATAATCCCAACTCTTCAAATTCTTTTCTTCTGACAAAAAATAAACTTCCTTCTACCGCTCCAACCCGAAAAAACTTTTTCTTTAACGCCAATTTTTGACGTATATAATCCCTATCAGTTCCATTTTTCAGGATATGGCTCAATGGCCAAAGACCAAACAGTACATTTTTAAAATATTCTCCTGTGGTATATTCCCTCCAAAAAGGATGGACAGCAACTTCACCCTTAATATTCATCTGTAAACCTGTTATGATTGCGTAATCTTTATAACATACAAAATCATCAACTATTTTTTCAACAAACTCCTCATTAAATTCAACATCCGAATTTGATATGCCAATTATATCCACATCCGTATGCTTTAATAAGTACCTAACCCCTATGTTATTTCCCTTTGAATATCCACCATTTTCTTCTGCCTGGAGCACCATAATCTTCTCTGATTGATAATTAAGTAATTCTTTATATGAATTGTCCTGCGAATGGTTATCTACCACAACAATCTTGTCAAATACTTTATAGTTTCGAATCATATCCAATAATTTTTTTGTTGTGCCAAAATCATTAAAATTCAAAATCACAATACCACACTTCATTTCAATGCCTCTCTTCCCTATGTCCCAAACAAACTACAATACAACTTGAATCCAAACCTCCAAACCATTGTTTCAAACTTGTTCTTCCCTGTTTAGATCCAATAATACACCAATCTGATAATATTCAAATCCATACTTTTCCATCACCTTGGGATCATATTGGTTTCTGCCATCGAATATTATTTTCACTTTCATTCTTTGGCTCATCTCCAAAAAATCCGGATTTCGGAACTCTGCCCATTCTGTAACCAAAATCATGTCATCCACATTATTTAGCGCCGAATACTTACTTTTTACATATTCAACTTTGGTATCTTTTAAATAGTGATCCCTTGCCTCCAAGATAGCCTTTGGGTCATACGCTTTAACAGATGCTCCACGCTTAACCAATTCTTTGATTACTGTGATTGCCGTTGCCTCCCTCATATCATTTGTTTCCGGCTTAAATGCCAATCCCCAAATTCCAAAACTTTTCCCCTCTAAGTCCTCCCCAAAACGCCGAATAACCTTGT
>CAMWUU010000484.1 GCA_947177515.1 uncultured Lachnospiraceae bacterium | reverse complement strand
CCTGAGTAACCGCGAGATAAATTATGCTAACCGCGTCGAGTTCCAGTATATCAGTGAAATGGATCGGGAAACTATTGTGAAATATGTTTTTGAAGAAGAAAGAAGACGGCGCAAAAAAGAGAGCGGCATGCGCTAGGAAGCCCTGTTTGGCAGTGTGGACGGGCGCGCACAGGCAGCGGAAAGGAAAAGGAAAAAATGGAAAGCAAAAAAAATATTTTGGTTGTTGATGACTCTGCACTTATGAGAAGGCTGATATCTGATATAATTAATAGTGATGAGAGATTCCAGGTATCCGACCTTGCGATGAATGGGCTGGAAGCCTTTGACCTTGTGACGCGCGACCCGCGCAAATATGAAGCGGTGCTGCTCGATATTAATATGCCAAAGATGAATGGCATCCAGTTTCTGGAACAGCTTGACAAGATGAAAATCCGCCAGAAGGTCATAGTGGTAAGTACACTTGCGAAGGAGGGGGCAGCAGAAACCGTCCGCTGTCTTGAACTTGGTGCTTTTGATTTTGTGACGAAGCCGGACAGCTACATGGAGGCGCGCAATGTAAACTTTAAGCAGCGGCTCCTTGCCTCGCTGGGGGTTGCGACCGGTGTGGATATCGGAATCCCTGCAAAAGAGAAGGAAAAAGCGGAACCTGTATCCCAAAAGCTGCAGGCGAAACAGTCCTTTTCTTCGGTGGCATCAAGGGCTCTCTACGATGTCACAGCGGCTCCTGCAAAGCGTACCACACACAAAAGCGTGGGCAGCGGCGCGAAAAAGCTTGTGGCGCTTGCCTGCTCCACAGGCGGACCAAAAGCGCTGCAGTCCGTTATCCCGAAGCTTCCGGCGGGATTGGATGCACCGATGGTACTGGTACAGCATATGCCGGTAGGATTTACGAAATCGCTTGCTGACCGCCTGAATGAGATGAGTGCAATCCATGTCAAAGAAGCGGCAGAAGGTGATGTCCTTAAAAAAGGGACGGTCTACATAGCGCAGGGAGGCAGCCAGATGCGCGTTGTGCGAAGGGGCAGCGACTATGTGATTACGGAGAATGCCAATGAGCCTGCAAGGGGAGGTCTTAGACCCTGTGCGGACATTATGTATGAATCACTGGTGGATCTGGACTTTGAGGATATTACCTGTGTCGTCCTGACCGGTATGGGTGGGGATGGTACGCTTGGGATCAAACAGCTAAACAATAAAAAGAACATCTATGTTATTGCGCAGAACGAAGCAACCTGCACTGTGTATGGTATGCCAAGAGTGGTAGCCGAGGCGGGGCTTGTGGATGAGGTAGTCCCTCTTGACGCGGTAGCAGATGCAATCACAAAGAATGTGGGGGTACGTTGATTATGGATGTAAGCCAATATTTAGGTATTTTTATCGATGAAACAAGGGGACATCTGCAGGAGTTGAATGAGCAGATTTTAATCCTGGAGAAGGAGCCGGAAAACGAGGATACCATTAATGAAATTTTCCGCGCGGCGCATTCCTTAAAGGGGATGGCGGGGACAATGGGATACAAGCGGATGCAGCGTCTTACGCATGATATGGAGAATGTTTTTTCTGAGATCCGCAATGGGAAAATGAAAGCTGGCCCGAACTTGATTGACCTTTTGTTCCGCGGTCTGGATGCACTTGAGAGTTATCTTGATATCATTATTAACACGCAGGATGAGGGCACGGAAGATAACCAGGATATTATCGACGGGCTTCAGAAGGTTATGGAGGAAGGGCTTGGCGCAGTTGCCCCGGCAGCAGCCGCCCCAGCAGCCGCCGCCCCTTCTGGGGAACAATTACAGGGTAAGCATCTTGAACTTGCAGAACATGAACTTGCTGCGGCTATCAAGGCAAAGGATGAGGGGGAGTATGTATTTGAGATCACGGTCTTCGTCCAGCCTAGCTGTATCCTGAAAGCTGCGAGGGCTTTCCTGGTATTTAAGGCGCTTGAGGAGGCGGGGGATATCATCAAATCGGTGCCGGAAGTACAGGATATTGAAGATGAGAAATTTGAATATGATTTTTCCATGGTGCTCTTGACTAGGAAGCCGGAAGAGGAAATCCGGACGGCGGTTATGAATGTTTCTGAGATTAAGGATGTTGTCATTGCCCCAGCCAATTTAAGCGGGAAGGGGAGCGCACCGGCACCTGCCGTAGAAAAGCCGGAAACTCCTCCTGCCCCTGTGGCTCCGGTTGAAAATCCTGCGCCTGCCGCTGCGCCGGCAGAAAATACAACTCCTGTGCAGAGCATGGGAGGAGCTGCTGCCCAGGCTGCACCGGCACCTGCTGCTGCGAAACAAACCGCCTCAAAAACGGCATCGAAGGCGGCAGTCAACCGTTCGGTGCGTGTTGATATCGAAAAACTCGATGATCTGATGAACCTAGTCAGCGAGCTGATTATCGCAAAAAACGGCCTTGTTTCGGTAAATGGGGACGGGGAGAGGTCAATGCACGATAACGTCTTTAACGAGCAGATTGAATACCTTGAGCGGGTAACCACGAACCTGCACCAGTCCGTAATGAAATTGCGCATGGTGCCGATTGAGAGCGTTGTGAACCGCTT
>CAMWUU010000483.1 GCA_947177515.1 uncultured Lachnospiraceae bacterium | reverse complement strand
CATCTAATCCTTTATTGTCCGGGCATGGAACCGGTAACAGTAACGAAACCCTGCTCCGCGCTTGATATTGTGCCAACCGTACTCAATCTCTTTGGTGTAAAATACGATTCCAGGCTGTTTATGGGACAGGATATCTTCTCGTCAGCAGCACCGCTTGTGATGTTTTCAAACAAGAGTTATATCACGGATAAGGTGATGTACAATTCAAAGAATGGTGAAGTCACAAAGCTGGTGGATGAAGAACTACCGGAAGATTATGTGAAGACCGTATCGGCAATTGTAAGGAATAAGTTTAATATTTCGGCAGCGATTATAACAGAGGATTATTATTCGTATTTAAAGGAATATCTGCCCTTAAAGCTGGACTAAACAAATAGGGTTGTCATAGTCCCATTAGTTTTAGATAATGGATTGTGGTAGCCCCAAAGTGGTGAATAACTTATGCTGTCGGAACATGGAAAAAGCCATGAAATATCGGGGGTTTGAAACTTAGGGAGGACTATGGTATACACGGTATGGTTATGATAAAAATATAATTTGTATATTGACGCGATATACAAGTTTTTGTATAATGGAGGAAAAAGGGTAAAAGTTTACCAGAGATTTTAGAGTGTCCCTTGTTCCATGGAAGAAAGGCAGGTAAGGCAATGTATTCATTTGACGAGATCAAAAATTTTGACCCGGAGCTGGCGCAGAGCATTGAACTTGAGATTGGCAGGCAGAATGACCATATCGAACTGATTGCTTCGGAAAATTTTGTAAGCAAGGCGGTTATGGCGGCGATGGGAAGCCCGATGACAAACAAGTATGCGGAGGGCTATCCGGGTAAGCGCTACTATGGCGGATGCCAGTTTGTGGATATTGCGGAGAACTTGGCGATAGACCGCGCGAAGGAGCTTTTCGGCTGTACCTATGCGAATGTCCAGCCTCACTCCGGCGCACAGGCCAATATGGCGGTATTCTTTGCACTTTTGCAGCCGGGCGATACCGTGATGGGGATGAACCTTGCACATGGTGGGCATTTAACCCATGGAAGTCCAGTTAATTTCTCCGGGACTTATTTTAATATCGTGCCTTACGGTGTAAATAATGATGGATTTATCGACTATGACGAAGTTTTGCGCATCGCAAAGGAGTGCCGTCCGAAACTGATTGTGGCAGGAGCGAGCGCCTACGCGAGGAAAATTGATTTCAGGCGTTTCCGGGAGATTGCGGATGGTGTGGGTGCTTACCTGATGGTGGATATGGCACATATTGCAGGATTAGTCGCAGCGGGTTACCATGAAAGCCCGATCCCGTATGCGCATGTCACCACAACAACGACACACAAGACATTAAGGGGACCTAGGGGCGGTCTGATCCTTTCAAGTGAGGAGTTTGCAACTGAGCACAAATTAAATAAGGCGGTTTTCCCTGGTATCCAGGGTGGTCCCCTGATGCATGTGATCGCGGCGAAGGCGGTCTGCTTTAAGGAGGCGCTTGATGCGTCGTTCAAAACATATGCAGGGCGGATTATTGATAATGCGCAGGCACTTTGCAAGGGGCTTTTGGAGCGCGGCTTTAAGATTGTTTCAAATGGTACGGATAACCATTTGATGCTGGTGGACTTACAGAATATGGGAATTACCGGAAAGGAAGCGGAGCGGGTACTTGACGAGGTCAATATTACGGCAAACAAGAATACCGTCCCGAATGACCCAGCTTCCCCGTTTGTCACAAGCGGCCTGCGCCTTGGTACCCCGGCGGCAACAACAAGGGGACTAAATGCACAGGATATGGATGTGGTGGCGGAGGCGATCTCGCTCGCAATCCGTGACCTGCAAAAGAATAAGGAGCAGGTGCTTGCAATGGTCAAGGGGCTGACGGATAAGTATCCATTGTATTAATATAATAAAAATTTAAATAATTTTATAAACAAGCGGACATAAAAGTAATTTTTGTCCGCTTGTTTTTGATGTACAGGGGAGTGAATGGAAACATGAGCGGGCGTTTCTGCAACATGGGACAAGACAACGGAAATGGGGCAAAAAAAAGCCCCTGTCAATTATTTTGATAGGGACAATATATTTACTAACAAAAAAGTGTAAAAACGAGAAAGCAGCACCTTACCCACACTTCATGATATATGATACCACAGAAAAAAAGAAAAGTCTAGTCTTTTTTTCGATTTTTGATAAAATTATTTTTGGCAGGAGCGCGCCTGTGGGATGGACAGCGGTTCGTGTCTGAAAAATCATATGGATTGGCAAAGGATGCCAGAAACGGAGGAAGATATGACGAACCAGAGGGGACATGGACAGGTGACAGGAACGGGGACGGGACAGAAAAAGAGAGCGGATGAAAATACCCGAAAAGAAAATCAGCCGGCTGAAATAATTTTGGACGGGCGTGAGAAAGAGGAGGCACATCTTGCGGAATGTTTAACCGTGATTAAAGCCAATATTGCTGTTTACGAAGAAGAAGTAAAGCGCATGAATGCGGAGATCAAGCAGATGTATGACCAGTACCATGACAATGACCCGGAAATTTTTACGGAGTTATCCAACACCATTCCAATGAACGAGAATATGAAG
>CAMWUU010000482.1 GCA_947177515.1 uncultured Lachnospiraceae bacterium | reverse complement strand
TGCAAAAATTTCCGGTCAAGGCAGGAATAGGTTTGTGAAACAAACCAAGAAAACACCGTACAGGCAAAGCCTGTACCTTTGTTAAACAGAGGCTTTTGTTGTTAAAAAGTAGTGAAGGAAAACACAGCAAGAAAGCAGCCTTTTTTTATGGAAAACCTTCCGAATTTGCTTGAAAAAAGCCAGTTTTTCGCGTATAATAAAATCAGTGGGAAAGCAGTGAAAAATCCAATACACGATTTTATAAACAGAGGGGGGATACCATTGAAAGTGGATACCATCACGAAAGCCTATGTAAAGGATGTAAACATCTTTGCGGATATTTTTAATTACTATATTTACAAAGGGAAGCAGGTCATCAAACCGGAAGAGTTGACGGAACGTGACCCAACAGAAATTGCCCTGCCTTATGGTGCGGACGGTGCAGTTGTCCCTGTCCAGAAATTTCGGGATGTGCAGAAGCTGTATGCGGCAATGACGGATGGAAAGATGGAATATGTACTTTATGGGGTGGAAAACCAGAGCCGGGTTCACTTTGCAATGCCAGTGCGGAACTATCTGTATGATGCACTCGAATATGCAGGGCAGGTGGAGGAAGCGGCAAAGTCGCATAAAAAAGAGAGGGATGAGCAAAAGAAGAAAACAAGGGAAGCAGGGAAAAGCAAAGAGGAAGGAATAGATGGGCAAGAAAGGAAAACCTTTGGCTCAGAAGAATTCCTCAGCGGTTTTGGGAAAGAGGATAAACTCATCCCCTCGATCACGGTGACCATCCTGTTCAGCGCGAAACCATGGGATGGCCCACTCAGTTTATTTGAAATGATGGGGATATTCGACCCGGCCGTGCAGGTCTGTATAAATGATTACCGCATCCATCTGATTGCCCCAGCGCAGATGACGGATGAGGAGATTATGAAATTTCAGTCAAGTCTACGGGAAGTTTTGCTTTTCATTAAATATTCCGAGAATAAGGCTGAATTGAGCCAGATGTTGGAAAACAACCAAAAGAGGTTTGGGGAACTGGAACGCAGGGCAGTGGATGTGATCAAGGCAGTTACAAATGCGGAGATGAAATATAAAAAAAGTGAGGAGGTAATCGATGTGTGTAAGGCAATCCAGGATATGCAGACGGAGGCAAGAAAAGAAGGCGAGCAAATCGGCGAAGAACGGGGAAAACAGATTGGCGAACAAATTGGCGAAGAACGGGGAAAACAGATTGGCGAACAAATTGGTGAGTTAAAAAAAGCCAAGGAAAGCGCGAAGAAGCTACATGAGATGGGGCTTGCGATCGAAGAAATTGCACAGGTGGTTGGTTATCCAATGGAAGTCGTACAGGGATGGCCGGGGATGGCGTGACCACCAACAAATGGATATGGTAAAAAGGGAAGGCATATTTATCCTATTATAGGGATGGAGATACCTTCCCTTTTTTGTTGCCATAAATAAATCATAATGCGGGGGAAGGGAAGAAAACCATAGACCCCTGTATAAGACCGCATGATATAGGAAAGGGGCAATATGGCAAAACGCGAAGACCGCATCATCACCTCCATCTACCTTACAAAGGAAATGTGTGGGCAGGTGGATCAGATGGCAGCCCAGGGGCATATCTCACGGAATGAGCAGATCCGCCGCTACATTGAAAAAGGCCTGGATGTGGGTGGCTACCGAAAAGACATTGATTTTATCGCGGGAATCCTCCGGCAGGAACTTTTGGCAGTCTACCACATCGAGGACATCAAGGCCATAGTGGAACAGCAGGCAAACCGGATTGCAAAGATGCACATGAAATCGGGGAAGGTGGATGCCGCCGCATTTTTCCTGCTAACCAAAGTGCTGATGAATATGGCACAGGAAGGAACCACCGACCAGTTTGACCGGATGTTAAGCGATGCCATTGCGTTGGGGGTAGACTATATGCAAAAAAAAGATTCCCAGGTCAACAGTTTCCTGTATGACACGGACAGCATCCGGGCAGCGGCAGGTAAATTATAGGATGTGGTCGTGACATACCCCACCGCCCATGCTTCCCATGGGGGCGATGGCTTCTTGCTGCAAGATGTTAAAAAATAAAACGATAAAGGGGAAATGATGATGAAAAGTTTGGATTCATTTGCTAATGATGTAATAAAGAAAATACGCAAATTTTTGCCAGAAGAATACCAGTCTGCCCTTGTGGCTGCCCGGAGTATGTCAAAAACCAATGATAAAATGGGGATTGGTCTTACAATCCAAAAAGAAGGACAAATGCCATTTCTTTTTGATTTAGAACCGTATTATCAAATGCTGGTAGGGGGGAATACGGAAGAAATGATCCTGCCGCAGATTGCAAGGGAATATCTTGACCAGAACCAGATGATGCAGGATTTACAGGATTTTGAAAAGATAAAAGGTAGGCTTTGGATGCAGCTCCTGGCAAAAGAAAACAACCAGGGGCGGTTAAAGGGATGCCCTTATAAGGACGTGGCAGGAACCAACCTTGTAGCAACTTTCCATTTACACATGGACATGAAAGAAAAGGGGAGAAGGGATCTGTTGGTGGTAAACCGACTGTTGGATCAGTGGGGGCTTGATGTGGATTCCCTCTATGGGAACGCATTGAAAAATATGCAACAG
>CAMWUU010000481.1 GCA_947177515.1 uncultured Lachnospiraceae bacterium | reverse complement strand
ACCCACAGTACCCAACACCCTGGAGTAATAAACCATCCCCTCCATGCTGGGGCCGGGCGGGAAAATTGATAGTTCCGGGGGGGGGGAACGGCTGATTACGGCAAAATCCGACCCTGTCTTCGGCGCAGTCTACAAACTTGCGGCCGTGGAGAAGGACGGTATATTCCAACCGCGTATCAAAGTATCGGAGAACGCGGAGAAGATTACAAACCCGGGCTTAAAGCAGGTGTATCGGATTTTTGACGAAAACGGGAAGTCCGTAGCGGATCTGATTGCGTGCGCAAACGAGGAAGTTGACCTGACAAAACCATATCGTTATATCGACCAGACAAAGCCGTGGGCAGTGCGCTATTTTAAGAATTGCACCTGCAAAAAATTGCAGGAAAAGGTAATGGAAGGCGGTCGTGTTATCGGGGAGAAAAAGACGATAAAGGAGATTCGGGCGTATGTAGAAAGGCAGCTTGCCGACGAGGTTTGGGCGGAGGAGCAGCGTTTTGAAAATCCGCACATCCACTATATGGATATGTCGCCGGCACTATATGAGTTAAAGATGGAGATGCTGACAAGTTTTAGGCAGGGGTGAAGTGGGAAGGGGATACAGAATAACAGTATTTGTGGAAGTAAATAAAAGTCGGGTAAAAAATATTTACCCGACTTTGCCTTATTTATATCCTACCGGACAATTTCCAAAGCTTTGCCCCATGCGCTGCAACCAAGGAAGAAACCACTCCATCTGTAAAAGTCGTAGTTTCCCCGTCCCAGAGTTCCCGCGCAGAAACTTTTCCTGTTATACTCTCCTCAGAAAGATTCACGGAAACCATCGCTTCTTGTCCGGAGAAATTAAACAGTGCCACATAGTCCGCATCTTCCCCCGTGTCATGGGAGAACCATACTGCGTGCGTCTTATCGCGTGCAATCTGCCTTGCGCCGTGGGAGTGCTTTAATAATCCGAGCACATCGGCGTTAGTAAGTAATGAGAGTGTCCATTCATCCAGACGCGGCATTTCAGTGCCAAGCATAAGCGGGGAGCGGAAGATGCACCAGAGCGTCATCATTGTGCGCTGTTCCTCCCTGGTAAAATTTGTGTACCAGGTATGTTTATCCGAATGGAAGCCCTGACCGAGATAGCCCAGGGGCAGCATATCGCAGTCCGGGAAACATCCCTCGGACACATGGTTCTGCCAGAGTTCGCAGCGCTCAAACATATTTAGGAGAAGTTCCCACTTATCCCAGAAATCATCTGTGATGCGCCACATATTCGCATATTTCTCATAGTGCCATGCCTTCTCGATCAGTGCCGGGCCCGGTGAGAGGCTTAATACAATTGGGCGGCCGGTTTTCATAATGGCCTCATGCAGCATCTCTATTTCCTCTTTTGCGGAATACTGATTTTCCCGGTAGAGGTTTGTATTGCAAATATCATCACATTTGACATAATCCACGCCCCAGTCAGCGTACTGTTGGAATACGGAGTCATAGTAGCACTGAGCATCCTTTTTGCTGCGGTCAACCCCATACATATCCGGGTTCCAGCCGCAAATCGAGGAAGGATTGGCAATTTCATTTGCAGTTACGTCAGTACCGAGGATTTTGCAGTGGTTATGCGCTGCAATCCGCGGGATGCCGCGCATAATATGGATACCGAATTTAAGTCCGAGATTATGTATATAATCGGCAAGCGGCTTAAAGCCACATCCTCCCCTGCTTGACGGAAAGCGCACCGGATCCGGCAGCAGGCGGGAATACTCGTCCATCTCAACATCCCAGAACGGGATATACTGGTAGCGATCCCTCTGGCTTCCGGCATCATGGGCGTACCATTCGATATCAACCACAATGTACTCCCAACCATACTGCTTTAAATGCGCTGCCATATAGTCTGCATTGGCTTTCACATCGGCTTCTGTAACTGTGGTGTCATAGTAGTCATAGCTGTTCCATCCCATCGGCGGGGTGGCAGCAAATTGATTTTTGTTCATAGGAATCCTCCAATTAGGATAAATATTTTGCATTGCGCACAGGATGCGCTTATGCTATGATAATTATACGGGGAAACAGAGGAGAATACAAGGGGATTGATGAAATTAGGGAAAAATTTTTGAAAGGTTTGCTTTATATTTTTATAGGCTTTTTATCTATAATTGTAAGGATTTTTATTTTATGTCTTTTGTGCTATATCGCAGAAATATTTGTTTGTTGTATATTTGCTTTGATAAATATTTTTGGTTATGGCCATAAATTCAGATCCGAAGGAAAGAACAAATATAAGATCCAAGACCAGGTTGTAACAGCGGAGGTTGCTATGAAATATTATCTTGCCCCAATGGAGGGGATTACTGGCTTTGTGTTCCGGAATGCATATTATGACTACTTTGCCCCGATGGACAAGTATTTTACACCATTTATTTCACCAAATCAGAATATCTGCTATACTCCGCGGGAATACCGTGATATCTGTCCTGAAAATAACCGTATTCCGAATGTGGTTCCACAGATCCTGACAAACAAGGCAGAAGATTTTATAAAAACCTCACAGGAACTTGCAAAAATGGGGTATGGGGAGGTTAATTTAAATCTTGGCTGCCCATCCAAAACGGTGACAGCTAAGCGTAAGGG
>CAMWUU010000480.1 GCA_947177515.1 uncultured Lachnospiraceae bacterium | reverse complement strand
GGCTGCAGCAGATTTTGATACCACGAAGTTTGATTTGCAGACTATGACACTCGAGTCCTTCCGCAGGGCGATTGCGGTTACCTACGATAAGGAACTTTTGTGTGCAAGCGTTTCCCCGGCGCGTTCCGGCGGTTATGGTCTGATTGGTACTTCCTATATCTATGATCCGGATACCGGGGCAAGATACCGTGATACGGATCAGGCAAAGCAGGTACTTTGTGATTTCTACAGCGTGGATGTTTCGAAGTATGCGAGCCTTGACGATGCGGTAGCTTCCATTACAGGTTATGATCCGGTTGCTGCCAAAGAACTTTATACCAAGGCATTTAATGAGGCAATTGAGAAGGGGTATATCACAGATGCGGATGGGGATGGAAAGTCCGACCAGACGGTACGCATTGAGTACTGTTCTTCTGTAACCAGCTCATTTATCACAAAGACGATCGACTATTTAAATGAGAAGCTCGGTGAGGTGCTTGTTGGCACACCATTTGAAGGCAGGATTGAGTTCTATGAGTCCGCACCTTATGGAAACTCCTGGTCCGACAAGATTAAGAGCGGTCTTTCTGATGTGGTACTTGCAGGCTGGACTGGTTCCACACTTGATCCGTTCGGTTTAACAGAACTTTATACCGACCCGGGTCGTCAGTACGATGGAAAGTGGTTTGATGCGACAAAGACAGACCTTACCCTTACCGTGGATATTGCACCGCTTGGGGAAACCCCGAATATGCAGACGATCACAATGAACTTAAAGCAGTGGTCCGATGCGCTCAATGGTGCAACGGTAGAATCCTCAGTAGGACCGGTGAATTTTGGTGACGGTATGGCGGAAGTTGATACAAGGCTTACCATCCTGGCCGGTGTTGAGGGCATGGTTCTCCAGACATACGATTATATTCCGATGCTCCAGAACGCGGGTATGAGCCTTTTGTCCCAGCAGCTTTACTACGTGGTGGAAGAATACAGCCCGATTATGAATCGCGGTGGTCTTGCGTATCTGAAGTACAATTACACGGAGAAAGAGTGGAGAGAATTCGTGGCTGCGAATGGTGGGGAATTAAGCTACTAAAATCTTTAGCTTTCAGGAAGAAACAGGAATGTTTTAGACCGGATACAGGGGCGTAAGTCCCTGTATTTGGTCTGGAAAATCCTGTATTTCACTGTTGTTCTAAGAACCAGCACAAGGGGCAGTTTGGGACGGGCAATGGGACTTTGCGGATGAGAGCTGAGAAATCGGAGGATGTTTTATGTGGAAATATATTACACAAAGAATTTTGCTGATGTTCATGACCCTGTTTATTATAACGGGGATCTGCTTTGTGCTGATTCGTATGCTGCCGCTGCCGCCGCTTCCGGCAGAAGATCCGCATTCGGTGGTTGTGGAACTGCAGCGCGAGGCTGCCGGCTATAACAAGCCGTATATGGTGCAGTTTGGCATCTTTTTAAAAAATATCTTTACGAAGTTTGACTGGGGTGTGAGTGACAAACTATATATCGGGCGGGATGTTGCGGAGATTTTTCTAGATAAGCTGCCCGCGACGATGATTGTAAATATTTATTCTATTTTATTCAGTATCCCAATCGGGATATTGCTTGGTATTTTTGCGGCTCTAAAAAAGAATACCTGGATTGATCACACAATTTCTACCCTGACCATGGTGGTAATTTCTGTGCCGTCCTTTGTGTATGCGTTTATTATCCAGTATGTTTTTTATTATAAACTGAACCTGCTGCCTCCGTTGATGAATGCGGGGAAGGATTTCTTTACCTGGAGCATGTTTAAAAGTATGCTCCCGCCGGTTATGTCCCTGTCCTTTGGCGTGATCGCAGGCTTTACGCGCACGACACGCGCGGAGTTGACGGAAGTCTTAACCAGTGAGTTTATGTTGCTTGCACGCACAAAGGGACTGACAAAGACGCAGGCAACGGTGCGCCATGCGTTAAAGAATTGTATGGTGGTTGTACTGCCGTCCATTTTTGGTCAGTTTATCAGTATTTTGAGCGGCTCCCTGATTATCGAGAAAATTTTCTCCGTCCCGGGTGTCGGTACCCTTTACTTAAATTCTATCCAGGCACCGGATTATCCGTTGTTTATGATGCTGACGGTGTTCTACACAAGCATCGGCCTTATCGCCGCGATTGTTGTGGATATCAGTTACAGTTTTATTGATCCTCGTATCCGTATGGGTTCGAAGAAATAAGAACGGAGGTCAGGCAGATGGAAAACAAATTTGAAAAGATTCCGAAAGAGCTGTTTGAATTTGCCCAGCTCGACGCGGTTTTACATGATAAAAAAATGGAAACAAAGGCAAGAGGATTTTTTGCGGATGCGTTCCTTAGGTTTAAGAAAAACAAATCTTCCGTGGTGGCGGCTTGGATTATTGGCTTGTTGGTTTTGTTTGCGATCCTTTCCCCGATTGTTTCCTCCTACACAATTAAAGATAAGGATGTGATTTACCAGAACTACCCACCTTATATTGAGGGGATGGCTGAGAAAGGCTACAGCTTTTTAAATGGCGGGAAAGTACTGACAAGCCAGAACGAACAGTCGCTCGATAAATGGCATGCGATCGGAAAAGAAATGAGAGCGAATCTTGCCATTACAGACAAAGGAT
>CAMWUU010000479.1 GCA_947177515.1 uncultured Lachnospiraceae bacterium | reverse complement strand
GGGATATACCAGCAAAAATCAGGTGGCTCAGGCTGCTGAAGGGGTCTTTAAAATGAAAAGGACGGGCGTTTTTTTTCTCTTTGCGTCCGGTTTCCGGAAGAATCTGCATCCCCCGCATTGTGGATGTTTTTGACATAATGTTATTCTCCTTTCTAAAATGGTTCCATATGTTGATAACGGGAATATATATTAATGTATATATATATTTGGTGAACAAAGAGTTCAAATCCATTATAGTATATACAATCAGGTTTTCTAAAATTCATATCAGGGAAAAATAAAACTTATGATGTAGTTTTTAAAACTATGTTATGTATGGGAGTATACTACCATAATTTCAGAAAAAATGCAATAGGGAAAATATTAAATTTGGTTAAAAAATCCAGGGGAGAAGCACAAACAATATGTTCTTGCAGTTTTTGAATAAACATGGTAAAATATTCACTGTAAGTCGGTTTTTGTAAATACTGGAAGCCAAAGGAATAAAGGTAGGGGGCAATACGATGGAGAAAAGCGAAATGAAAACAGAAAAAGAAGCGAATCAAAATCAATCGGATAGGAATTATGGAAGTTATTTGAGAATTAATCGTAATTTTATGGATATTACGGCGCATAGACTTGCCGAAGGGCTGTGTGGAAGAAGTATGATTTGCGAGATAGAAGCAGGGAAAAAGAGTGCGGGCAGACTTTTGAGGGAACGGCTTTTACGCAGGAGCGGGGTAGCAAGGGATGAGTACGAAAGTTACCTGGATTACGAGGATAGCTGCGAGTGGAAAATGCAGGAGGAAATCTTAGATGATCTGGAAACGGGAAACATTGGGCATATGGAAGAAGCATTAAATAAATACGCGGACAGGTATGGTCTGGAAAAAGATTTGTCCGTTTCCCAAAATAAGTCCTATTTACAAGCTGGGAATGTGACCAAGCGCCTGCGACGGCAGTTTTACCTTGGGATGCTTGGAATGTGCAGGAGGCTTAAAGGGGCGGAACAGGAAGAACTGGAAGTAATCTTTGAAACGGCAGTATGGCAAACCGTCCCGGGAATCCATAAAAGTTTGCTGGCAGGTTCCGTGCTCTGTGCGGAGGAAATTAATTTGATCTTAGAGTATGCGCGCTGCCTGCCGGAGGAGAAGTCCATTAAGCAGTGCAGGGAATTGGATCAATACCTGCAGGGCGCACGAATGGAAGAAAGAGTAAAGGTATTAAACTATCCGAAGCTGCTTTTTGTTCTTGGGGGGTTGCTGTTAAATCGGGAAGGTGCGGGAAGGAAAGAGTGTGAGGAAGTAATCAAACTATGTGACCGTGCAGTCGAATTGCTGCGAAAAGAAAAAAGAGCATATTATCTCTTTGAACTTTTTGGCATTAAGAAGGCAGCACTAAAACGTTTAAAAGGACAAGAACCTCAAAAAGAAAATTGTGTCGATAAGATGTTAAAAGAAATGAACCAGTGGAATACAGCATTTGACCATTTGTATAGAATGTTTGGCATCAGGAGGGAACAGGGTTCAGATGCATATCTGTATCGGGAACAGGATGTATATGAGGTGGGGGATATGATCCGCGCCCGCAGAAAAATGCTTCAGATAACACAAAAAGAATTCCAGGAACAGATTACCTGCACACTTGAAACATTGCAGAATCTGGAAAGAAAAAAATGCAGCACACATCCGTTTTATGTGCAGGAAATGTGTACAAAGCTAAGATTATCCCCCGTATGCGAGAGAACCGAGTTGATGGCAGCAAGCTTTAAGGCTAGAAAGCTGGAAAGGGAAATTAGACATGCTGCAAATAACGGGGAATTTGAAAAAAATCTGGAACAGATGGAAGAATTAAAAACTTTGATTGATATGTCAAATCCCATTAACCAACAGTGGGTTTTACGAACCGAGGGGATGGCAAAATACCGGTTGGGGCAGATAAGTTATAATGAATATGAGGAAATAATCCGACAATCGTTACAGTGTACCTTACCACTGTCAGTGTTGGAATACCCGGACGAAAAAGAGTGCTATCTGACAAACTCAGAGATGGAATGTATTTATCATTATTCCCTACTGGTAAGCAGGGAAGATCCAAAGGAAGCATATCGGAGGATGAAGGTGGTGTTCCGTTTAGAGAAGGAGTTTGAAGCGGAGGGGAGGGAGGTGAATCATATACGGACGTATGAGTTGTATACTGGGTATAAAGCGAGGCTCTTATATCAGCTAGGAGAATATGAAATGTCCAAACAGTATATAGAGAAAATTATTAAAATGTGTTTGCAAATGGGAAGAATCAATATAATAGACAGTTTGCTATATACATGGCTATGCAATTATGAATCCAAAGAAATGAGAACAGAACCGGGAGGAGAAAGTTATTATTTGGAAAAGGGATTGCAATGTTGCCTTAACCTGAACCGGTTCTGTCAGAATGGTATGCAAGAAGGATTCCTTAAAAGAATTATTCTTGATTTAAAAAATAAATCGTAAGATTAATATGGCTTCGGAGGAAAAGGAATAGGAGGCAGGTTAGTTTCCCCTGTTCCGATGCTACATACCGAACTCCCCGACTCATTTGGCATAACTGGCTGTTTGCTAATTGGTTGCAAAGTAACAGCCAATACAAAAAATGCAGCCATTAAAGA
>CAMWUU010000478.1 GCA_947177515.1 uncultured Lachnospiraceae bacterium | reverse complement strand
GAAGAACTGCGCATCCTGATAGAAAACAAGAACATGTTCGGGGTGGAAGAGATCATTTCCGGGAAAAATCTGCCAGATAACCTGAAAGAGGTGATTTTAAGACTGCCTGAACTTTTTGGTACGGTCAGCCATCTTGACTATGTTATGGGGAAGATCAAAAACGAAAGGGCGCTTGCGGCGATCGGTCGGCTAAAAGCCCTCTATGCATTGCTGTGTGAATATGGCTTTGAAGAATATATCACATTTGATCTTGGTATGTTAAGTAAGTTTGATTACTATACAGGAATTATTTTCCGGGCATATACCTTTGGGACGGGGGATGCCATAGCGACCGGAGGGCGTTATGACAGGCTGGTTGGACAGTTTGGAAAGGATGCGTCCGCCATAGGGATGGCGGTGATTGTCAACCAGCTTCTCTCTGCTCTTGCAAGACAGGATTTGCTTGAGGAACCAAAGCCAAGGAATCTCCTTTTAGTTTATCAGAAGGAGCAGGGGAAACAGGCAGTTGCCCTTGCAAAGCAAATGCGCAAAGAAGGGAAGTGTGTACAACTTCTGCTTGCGGATGGGCAGGCAAGTGCCGGGGATTATGCAGCATATGCGGGCAGGATGAATTTAAAAAGAGTGCTGTTTTTGGATGGAACGGGGGAGGGAATTTGAAAAAACAGAAAGAAAGGCAGGAGGAGCCGGATGGAATATATCACAATTGCCCTGGCAAAAGGGCGGTTGGCCAAAAAAGCAATGGAAATGCTTGAGCAGGTTGGGGTTACCTGTGAAGAGATGAAGGAGCCGGATTCCAGAAAATTGATTTTTACAAATGAGGATCTGAAATTCCGCTTTTTCCTTGCAAAAGCCAACGATGTGCCAACTTATGTTGAGTATGGTGCCGCCGATATCGGCATTGTTGGAAAGGATACGATACTTGAGGAAGGGCGCAAAATGTATGAGGTGCTTGACTTAAAAATTGGCCGGTGCAGCATGTGCGTGGCGGGACCTTTAGGTGCTGCGGAGCTTTTAAAACATGGTGAGCTGATCCGTGTTGCAACAAAGTATCCGGGCATCGCAAAGGATTATTTCTATAATAAAAAGCATCAGACAGTTGAGATTATCAAGCTGAACGGGTCAATCGAACTGGCACCGATTGTAGGGTTGTCCGAGGTGATTGTGGATATTGTGGAAACGGGTTCCACCTTAAAAGAAAACGGGTTGGTAGTCTTAGAGGAGATTTGCCCGCTCTCCGCGCGCATGGTAGTCAACCAGGTTAGTATGAAGATGGAACATGAGCGCATCACGGGACTGATTAACCAATTAAAAGAACTGCTGGCGGGGACTTAAGCAGGCAGCAGGAATGGAGGCGGTTGGAATGAGGATTGTTGACTTAAACGAAAACACAAAGAAGGATCTTCTTTGGGATCTGTTAAAGAGGAATCCCGGACAATATAAGGAATATGAGGCTTCGGTTGCAAAGATTATCGCGGATGTGCGCGACGGCGGGGATGAGGCACTTTTTGATTATACTTTGAAATTTGATGGGGTAAAGATTGATGTAGATCATTTCCGGGTCACACAGGAGGAAATACAAGCGGCATATAAGGAAGTGGATCCGGAATTTCTGCGCGTACTGCGCGCAGCCATCAGGAATATTGAGTCCTACCATATGCTCCAGAAAAGGAATAGTTGGTTTGATGTAAAGGAGGATGGCGTTATCCTGGGGCAGAAGATTACCCCGGTTGCGTCGGTGGGTGTCTATGTACCAGGTGGAAAGGCGGCCTATCCATCTTCCGTATTGATGAATGTTCTGCCGGCCAAAGTAGCAGGGGTTGGCCGCATGATTATGATGACCCCGCCCGGGAAGGATGGCAGGGTGAATGCAGGAACCTTAGTAGCAGCAAAGGAGGCAGGGATTACTGAGATCTACAAGGCCGGGGGTGCACAGGCTATCGCCGCGCTTGCTTTTGGTACGCAGAGTGTACAAAAGGTGGACAAAGTCGTAGGACCTGGCAATATTTTTGTTGCTCTGGCTAAAAAAGCAGTTTACGGTCATGTGAGCATTGATTCGGTTGCAGGGCCAAGTGAGATCTTGGTACTTGCCGATGAAACAGCAAATCCGCGCTATGTGGCTGCCGACCTGCTTTCCCAGGCTGAGCATGACGAACTTGCAAGCGCGATCCTGATTACGACAAGCCGGGAACTTGCAAAACAGGTGGATGCTGAGGTTATGGGATTTTTGGAAAAACTTTCAAGGAGGGAAATTCTGGAAAAATCACTGGAAAATTATGGATACCTCCTGATTGCAAAGGATATGGAGGAGGCGGTGGAGGCAGCAAACGAGATTGCATCCGAGCATCTTGAGATTGTGACAAAAAATCCATTTGAAGTTATGACAAAAATAAAGAATGCGGGGGCGATCTTTTTGGGAGAATATGCAAGTGAACCGCTCGGCGATTATTTTGCCGGACCGAACCATATCCTGCCAACAAATGGCACCGCGAAGGTTTTCTCCCCTCTGTCGGTGGATGATTTTGTAAAGAAATCCAGTATTATTTCCTATTCCAAGGAGGCACTTTCTAAGGTGCATAAGGATATTGAACTTTTTGCAAAGGCAGAGGGGCTGACGGCACACGCGAATTCCATCGCGGTCAGATT
>CAMWUU010000477.1 GCA_947177515.1 uncultured Lachnospiraceae bacterium | reverse complement strand
AATCGTATCTATGTACTCTTTGGCTTCTTCTGTCTTTTTCTGATTTATCAACTCCCTAAGAACGCCAATATGACTTACTAGATCATGTTTAAAGCGTCTTACAGCCACCGACTGCTGTAACTGGTAATCATATTGTTGCTTTTGCATATACATAAGCGACTGAAGTTCCCTATTCTGCCTGTTTGACAATATATTACTAACAGCAAGACCGATTGTAAGAAAAATAGAATAAAACGCACCGGCTATACTGACAAAAAATACTGCATAGGCATCCCAGCCATATATTGCATGATGTTCGTTAAAAAAAACAAAAACCAAATTATAAAACATTTGAAAAATACTTCCCTGTATCAGAAGTGCAAACTTATACTTGTATTTTATATCGCATAAGTAAATATCATTTTTTTTAAGAAGCTGTAAATATACCAAAAGATATAGTAAGAATGAGATTAGATAAGCCGGTTCCATCCACCATGTGATATCTGTTCCGCTAATCCCTCCCCCTATTAACACAACCTGTATCAGCATTACGCTAAATGTATCAATAATTCCGGTAAAATACATAAGGGCAGCGCTTAATACAATCAGATGCCCCGGACGACCCTCAAAAAATAAACTTATGGAAAGCACACTCCAAAGTAGATAGACAATTGGAGAATTCATATCAAAATATGCGTTGACTCCCCCGGCAAACAGCATAATCAGCACAGAGAGTGCAAGCATCATCCTACTTTTTCTTGGACTTAATCTGAATCCAAAATAAATTATAAACAGATATATTAAATAATTCAAAATATTATCCACAATATAAATCATACAATTCCCTGCTTTTCCATTATCTGGGATATTTCTTTAAAATCCCTGTGAAATTGTCCTTTGCCATAGCAGCATACTGTCCTGAAACATAATTTCCATCTTCCCGGTGTCTTTCAGCCATGAAAGATAAGAACGCACCGTGCTGCCAACCAGTACATACTGTTCAAAATTCATGGAAAGCCCATATCCTTTAAATACTTTTTGTAAAATTCTTTCAAAGTGTAGCGGCTCCCCACATATGGATAGAATCCTTTCTGCCACTTCAAATACCTTATCCCTGTTGTAACGGACAAGTTCCTTAATATCGGCAGATGCCTTTGCATGGGCGGGAACGAACATAGTTGCTTTTATTCCCTCCACCATATCGAGTGTTTCCAGATAGGCTCCCACATCATATATAAAAGATACTGCATACTTTTCCAATGTTTCCCTGCTGCTGATGCAGTCCGCAAGAAACACCACGCCGTCCGGCATACAGAATCCTACCATGTCAAAGAAATGTCCTGGCAGGGGTATCACTTTAATCTCTTTCGGAAAATTTTCCTCTGAAAAATCCATCACATTACTTTCCTGCGCCATCAGGAACTTATGGCGCAAGTCCTTACATGGATAGCCCCCATAAAGAAAGGATGGTTCCAAAACAGGATATTTTGTAAAGGCTGACTCGATACCACCGGAAAAAATCTTACATCCTGTCTGCCCCTGTAGGTAACGGTTACCACCAATATGGTCTGCATTGGAATGGGTATTCAGTATGGCAGTCAGATGCCAGCCATTCTTATCCAAAATCTGTTTTACCTTCTTTCCTGCATCCTTGTCATTCCCACTATCAACCAGATAAACATGCTCCTTGTCCGCAACATAAACCCCTATCTTTGCCGGGCAATTTATGTAATAGCATTTCTCACTGACCTGTACCAATTCATACATTTCCCATTCCTCCCTTAGTTGCCTGGATAAAAAATCACATTATAAACTATACAGATTTTATCCGAATTATTATAATATATATGGGAGATATCCGCCCCAAACCGCAGGGACTGTTTCTCCTGTAAACAAACTTCTTTTCCACCAATCACCATGGTAAGCCTTCCCCGCACCAGAAAGACATATTCCTCCACACCTGATAAATGGGGGAGCGATTCGTGCCGCACCCCTGCATCAAACTCAATGTAGAATGCTTCCATATTCCGCATCGGATCAAACGGAAACAGCGGGTATGCCCGCATTCCTCCATTTTCCTCCGTAATCATATTTTTTTTATCAAGCCTGGCAACCCTGTATTCCGCTTCCTGCTGCCTGCAAAAAAAAGATAATGGTATTTTTAAACCTGTTGAAATCTTCCATAATATATTGATGGTGGGTGAGGACTGTCCCCGTTCAATCTGCCCTAACATTGGCTTGCTAACACCTGTCTGTTCTGCAACATCATCGAGTGTCAGCAGCCGTGTATTCCGGATTTCTTTCAGCCGCTCTCCGATCTTTAATGGTATCTGATTCATAATTATCCCCCCTGCCCACGAAAGCGGGCATACCAATCAGAGTTTAAATGTTTCCTTTCAAACTTCTTTGTTATAACATATAAAATATATTATAACATACAGACTTACAAAATAAAAGAGCCTTGATAGCCTTTTTCCCACTTTATTATTTTCATATTTTATTTTTTCTTATTTTTTTATTATGTTCCCTACCTTTTTATCAAGTCCCATATTTTCCAATCCCTCATACTATCCAGTAACACCCACACTTTCCAATCCCCCATATTATTCGGCAATACCCACCCTGCCCAAGCCCCGGGGAGGTTCGGGCGATGTGCGGGGGGGGGGGG
>CAMWUU010000476.1 GCA_947177515.1 uncultured Lachnospiraceae bacterium | reverse complement strand
GAATTGAACGGTAGGGGGATGGGGAGCCGGGGCATGGTGGCAACAGAACTGATATGACCAGCCTGCACTCCCGCAATCCCACGGGGGATTGTACCCCTCTAAAATAAGATTATATCAGATGTGGGATAACATCCCCTCCATAGGTGATGAGTAACTTGCTTGTATCAGTGGAGGGATTACCCTCACCAAAATGCCACAAAATAGGGGCAGGGGAAGAACCAAGGTTTCACAGGAAGCAGAAAGCAACAACAAAAAATTTCCTGTGAAAGGCGGTAAGGAAGTTGGGCTATACCAGAAAGGACTTAAAGACCATGCAGGGCTGGAGTCTTGAGCAGAAGGTACGGGTCACGCAGACAAGGATTATGGAATGGTACATAAAATATGGTGGGAAGGTCTTTGTAAGTTTTAGTGGCGGAAAGGATTCCACAGTACTCCTTGACTTGGCAAGGCGGGTCTACCCGGACATCCCGGCGGTGTTCGTGGATACCGGGCTGGAATACCCGGAGATACGGGAATTTGTAAAAATGAAGGAAAATGTAAATTGGTTACGTCCAAAATACCCTTTCCACCAAATCATCGAAAAATACGGCTACCCGGTGATCTCCAAAGAAGTGGCGGACTGTGTGGACGGGGCGAGGAAGGGGCAGGATATCCGTATAAAGAGATTGGAGGGGAGGCTGTTGACACCGGATGGGAAAAAATCGCCCTTCAACTGCGAAAAATACCATTATTTGCTGGACGCGCCATTTAAAATATCTGCCCGTTGCTGTTACCACATGAAGAAATCCCCGATTTACCAGTTCAAGAAAGAAACCGGGCGGCATGGGATCACCGGGGTCATGGCGCAGGAAAGCCGCCTGCGGACGCAGGCGTGGCTGAAATATGGCTGTAACGGTTTTGGGAGGAAACGCCCCGTCAGCCAGCCGATGGCATTCTGGACGGAACAGGATGTCCTAAGTTACCTGAAAAAGACAAAGATACCCTATGCCCCCATTTATGGAGGCATTGAGGAAATAGAAAAGAAGGATGGCACCCATGCCCTAAAAACCAGCGGGGTCGCAAGATCTGGTTGTATGTACTGTATGTTTGGGGTACACCTGGAGCCGGAACCCAACCGCTTCCAGCGGATGCAGGTCACACACCCAAAACAATATGACTACTGCATCAACCAGTTAGGTTGTGGGGAAGTGCTGGATTTTATCGGGGTCCCATATCAGATAAGGGAACAATGGAAAGCGGAACAAGAGGAAGAGGAGGAAGGATATGGAATGGAATGAAGTTTGCTCGCTGGTTCGGACAGACGAAGATGAATATACCCTGCGGATATATCACTTGCCCCGCGCAGAAGCCCAGGAAATGCGAGGGCAGGATTCGGTAGTGCTGGATAACCTTACGGGGCTGGTTTCGGAATTGCCTGTGATGGATGTGGGGATGGAAGGGAGGACAAATTTCATCTTGCCAGATAATGGGAAGTTACAGTTATATAAGATGGACAAGGGCAGGGAATTTGTGAAGCAGGAGCAATTTAATGGAACAAGTTTCCATGGCACAAAAGAAGAAGTCACAGCACAGATACAGGAAAGTTTGCAGGGGCGGGGCTACCACCCAAGACCATGTGCTTGTTTCCGGGATGTGGATGTGCTGGAAACCTTACAAAAGATCATGGAACATAACACGGAATACCACCAGACAGACTTTCCGTATGACAGGGAAACCCTAATGGCCGCCGCAAAGGATGGGAAAGCCCCAAAGTATTTTTTTTGGCTTTCCCGCCGTGGAGGAACCCATTGTTTTAAGGAGGAACAGGTATATATGGAAAAGACCAGCCCGCATAATTCTTGGAACGCAAATGGAAATTCCAAGAAGGAACACCCAAGGGCGTTTTGGCTGGAACTACAAGGGCAGGATATGGAAGGGAATGGGATAAGAGGGAACGTTTTTGAAATTGATTACCAGAAGCACCTGGATTACCTCAGTACCCATTCCTCCACCCCCGTCTGGGTGGATATTATCTTTCAGAACCGGCCGGGATACCGGACATTTGGATTCCAGCAATATGAGAAAGACTGGCCGTCCATTGTACAGGAGTATAGAAAAAGTCAGCTATGGGGTAGAGGATTCGGAACAGTTTGCCCATTCCGTCCTGGGAGGGCGCAGGATGTTCTTGCAAGATGCCGTGGAAATGGAAGTGGATGATTACGTAAAACTGATTGACAAGGAACGGCTGCATGGGTATGGGTACACGGTGGACGACTTGTTACTGACTGCCCCATTGGACGCAGAAAAGGCGATCCAGCATGGGCTGGAATGTTTTATGCTGAACCAGGACAATTCGAAGGAAAAAATCTCTGACCATAGGGCGTATGAATGGGCAGTATCCCGGGAAAGGTTGTTTGGGATGCCTGCTGGGGAGAAGGAAATCCTTCAATATTTGAAACAGGGTGTCAGCTCACTTTTCACAATGGGGGAGATGCAGAAAATCTATGCCCTTGTACTACAGGCAGGGATGGAAAATGAGCTGGGGGAAAAGGAATTGCACAGCATCCTCCACAAAGTGGAATGTTTGCTATCTGGGGGGATGCAGCGGAACAGCAATGAAAAGGTTCAGGAATTGCAGGGAGCAGGGATGTTGGAGGCGGGGATGATCCAGTAG
>CAMWUU010000475.1 GCA_947177515.1 uncultured Lachnospiraceae bacterium | reverse complement strand
GTGAGTTTTCTGTGGTTAAGCCTTTTATTGGCTGCGTAAAACAGTAAATCAAATGCATCCGAAGAAACGTCCTGGCAGTTTTCGTCGTCGCTGACCATCCCGCGGAAGAAATCGGAGGAGAGCACTTCGGTCGGCTTGAAATAACGGTTTGCAAAGCTGGTTTTTCCCGATGAAGTCCCGCCGATCATGGCGATCAGGCAGAATTCGGGTACTTCAATCCTGTATTTAGTTTCCATTTTTTGTAAACACCCCCATCTGTGTCGGATTGCCGTAAGTTTCATCCATTTCGCCAATCCCGCGGATTTCACAGCGGTAGCCGAAACGTTCGCAGATATGTTTTGTCCATGCCGAAAATTCTTCCCTTGTCCACTCAAACCGGTGGTCGCCGTGACGGAATGTGTTTTCTTGCATGGTTTCATATTTGGCGTTGTACTCCCGGTTTGGCGTAGTGAGAATTACAGTTTTTGGTGAAGCATATTCAAAGATTACTCGCTCAAAAGCGGTAAGGCGCGTCGGTTCTATATGTTCAATAACTTCGATAACGCAGGCACAGTCATATCCTTTTAAGCGTTTGTCCAGGTAGGTCAGGGAAGCCTGCATCAGTGTCAGCTTATTTTTCCGAAAAGGCGGCATCCGGTCAAGGTGCAGATGTTTTGCCGCTTTTTCAAGCACGCTAATGGAAACATCGCAGGCGGTAACTTTTTTAATCTGCGGTTCACCAAGCAGCAGGGAGGTTAGCCTGCATTCCCCGCAGCCAAGGTCGATCACTGTAGAGGCACCACTTTTTAGCACGGCATCCCTCACCGCTTCCATGCGCTGTGTATTGAGTGGTGTGTGTGCCGTTTTCCCGGAATTCTCTTCTGGGAGGGTTTCTTCCAGTGTATCGGTATTTTCCTGTGCTTCCGGTTCCCCGGCAAGCAGGATGTCTATTGCCCGGCGTGCGTAGCTGCCCCTTGCAGGAAAATACCGGCGTGCGATTTTTTCTTTGTAAGGATGGCCAGCCAGCCATCCTTCCCCGTGGTCAAGGAGTTTTTTGATTTCGGCTTCCGAGGTATAATAGTGTTTTTGTTTATCAAATACGGGAATCAGCACATAAAGATGGTTTAACAGTTCACAGAGTTTTACTGTCCCGCAGATTGTAAGGTCGATGTAGGGGGATTCCCCCCATTCGGGAAATTTTTCGTCTAACAGCGTGCGCTTTGTGGTGACCTGGTATCCAAGCGGTTCAAACAGTTGTTTGGCAAGCTCTGTTTCCCCGCCGTCTTTTAGGGAGGAGAGCTGAGCGGTAAGATGCAGAGGCGTGTCTGCAAGTTCCTGGTACTGCTCACACCGGCCTCCCATCGCTGTCCCGAATACGCGGGAAATTGCCGTGCTCATAAAGGAAGTGGAGGCATATGGTCTGTCATTTACATAGTCGAACAGCCCGCCGTCCCTGCTCCCAAGTTTTCCCCGGGCAAGGTCAATCGGGTCAATATCTAACAGCAGGGCAGCGGTGGTGCGTTTTGCACTGACTTGCGGATAGAAAACATATGCTTTCCCATAGCTTAAATCAAACTGCTGTACCCGGTCAGGGTGTTTGTGCAGCAGATATCCGAGTTCCTGTGTATTTTGTCCTTCGTAGGTGATTGTCAATAACAATTGCAGTTTCCCCCTTTCTTTTGGTTAACATATTATTATACCATAATGGGGGAAGGATGGCAAGATTTTTTGAGAAAAGTAATATGATGAAGTAATATGATGAATATTTTAGCAGAAGGATTACAACAAATAGCATAAGATAATAAAATACAAATAGGGACGGTTCAGTCCGAATTAATGCCTGTGGAGATAGTAGGTTACGAGGTCGCAGAAGCAGGAATTCACATCACAATGAAAGTAAAAAGGATGGTTTGCATAATGGAAGAATGATTGGACTGGATGGAATATTGGATTATATCAAAGAGGTACGTCAGGCAAAAAAAGTATGATATATAAAGAAAGACCTCCTGGTCATTATCCTGTTTGCAAGGCTTGCTAATGAGGAGGACTGGGTGGAAATGTTCCAAGTTATAATGGGAGGAATCAAAACTAGGCAAAAGCGATTATTAGCAGGTGTGGACGGGAACAAACCAGCAGAAATTAGGCGGCATTCTTAAAAAAATCCCCCTCATCCGGGACTTTCTGACAGGGAAGCCTGGAACAGAGGGGGATTTTGTAAATATCGCATTATTTATTGGTTGAGTGATGTCCCTTATCGCAAGTATCGTATTCCTTTTTTAATATGGTTCCGTCCGATGCGCCGATTTCATATTCGTATTCGTAGGTTCCGTCGCAGAATTCAATTTCATAGATACGGATTCCATCGTCATAATCCAGTTTTATCTCAAGTTCGTAAATGGTACCAGTTGAAACACCTGCATCTTTCCTTGCAATTTTGATCGCCTGATCCTTAGTGATTTTGTCGGTTTCCGAGGAAGGGGTTTTAGTTGTTATATGATCCTGCATTTCGGATTTCTTATCAACAATGCGCCCGTCGGAAACAGTGATATCATATTCGTATTCCATTTCCGTGGTATCAAATTCTATCTCATAGACTTTGATGCCGTCGTCGTAATCGAGTTTAATTTCCAGATTAAAAATTTGGGAATCGGAAACCCCGGCATCCTTTTTCGCGATTT
>CAMWUU010000474.1 GCA_947177515.1 uncultured Lachnospiraceae bacterium | reverse complement strand
ATAAATATGAGTACGGGGAAGAATCGGATGGAACACAGAGGTTAATCCAATTATTGACTGTGAGTTTAAATGATGATGAGAAAGTATTTATTATTGATGAATTAGATCGGAGTTTCCATCCGCAGATGACGATTAAATTTGTAGAAACTTTTCTTAAGTTTTCAGGCGCAAAAAAGACGCAGTTAATTATTACAACTCATGAATCAAATTTAATGAATCTCAATATCTTGCGAAGAGATGAAATTTGGTTTGCCGAAAAAGAACAGGATAACAGTACCACTTTATATCCTTTGGAAAAATTTAAGATTCGGTATGATAAAGTGGTTGCGAAGGATTATCTTTCTGGACGATATGGAGCAGTTCCGATATTTCAGGATTTTGAGTATGTATGGGGAGAAAAATAATTTAATAGAACTTACATTCTGGTTATTGGTATAAGACCGTGGATAAATTTACCATATACAGGAAAGAGGGGGCAGGTTTGAAAAAGCTAAATTTGAGGACTCCAAAGAAGTATGATTATGTAGATAAAGCGGGAACTGTATTGCCGAGAATTCGTTTCTATTGTATTTCAGAAGGACAAACGGAGGAAACTTACTTTTATGGAGTTAGGAATAATAAGGCAGAATTGGGGATAAAGAATGATGTGCGGATAGAGGTGGTAAAGAAGCAGGAGGGACAGGAAACGTTAAGCCATCCACTTCAACTGGTAAAAGCAGCCCTGGTTTGTATGGGACGTGTGGATGAGATGGGGAAGGAAATTCCAGAAAGCAGATGGAACGAGTATTGTAAGTGGGAAGATTTTGATCCTGGTATAGATCGGGTTTGTGTTATTTTTGATCGTGATTATAGGGATCTAAAGAAGAGTATAGATGAAATTTTTTGTTTATGTGATAAACATGGGATAAAAATAGTGTTATCCAACCCAAATTTCGAATTGTGGTTGTTAATGCATTTTCCGAATATGGATCAATACTCGAGGGAGGAACTTCTTGCAAATCAAAGGAATTTGGGCGGAAAATTGTTTACGGGGGCATCTGCGAAGAAAAAGTATCTTGAAATATTAGTTTCAGAAAATGCAAAGGGATATATAAAAGGACGCAAGTTGGAATTTGAAAAGTTCCTACCATCTGTAGGTTTGGCGATTATGCAGGCAAAAGCATACTGTGAGGATTCAAGAAAGTTAGTTGATGAATTAGGTACCTCGGTGGGAAAATTGATGGAAGAGATACGTTTATAATAGGTAGAAGGATAACAAAATACAGAATTTATCAAATGCGATAAGGCAATGGGCAGTTGTCTTATCGCATTTTTTAAGCTTTGGCAGTACACATAGCCTGTGAAAAGGGGAATCCATATGGGGGTATTTTGATAGGATTTCCTCTCGATTAAAAAGCACCTAAAAGTGGAGGGATGGCTTTCAAATAAATTAAAATAAAAAAAGAAGCTGTGATTATGCCAATTTATATAGAAGAAATCAAAAAATCTTACCATAATTTACTTGTGAAAAAGGACGCTCTGACTGAAATAATTTTTCTCATCCTGCACATAATATTATCACGATAGAGAACGGAATGTATCCGACGGGGAAACAAAGAAACAAACGCCAGATACATACGCTCCCTGTCGGAATACAAAAGCCAAAGCGCAAAGAAGCGCAAATCGTTTGCAACACATGCAGAAGAATGCATCAGAATGCAAAACGAAGAATTGGCAATAGTGCCGAAAAAACACATGATACAATTATGGAGGTGAATCATTATGTCAGGTAACAAGTCAGGATCTGGTAGAATGGAAGTGCCGCAGGCAAGGGAAGCAATGGATCGTTTTAAGATGGAGGTTGCATCCGAGATCGGCGTGCCGCTTAAAGAAGGCTACAACGGCGATTTAACAAGTGCCCAGAATGGTTCTGTCGGTGGAGAGATGGTCCGCCAGATGATCAAAAGACAGGAAGAGGCAATGCTTGGCAACAAGTAATTAATTAACTCCGGACAAAAGAAAGGACGGGGGCAGAACGTAAGATTCTGTCCCCGTCTTTTAAGTATAAATGGTATGCCCTAATTTTTCCCGGTAAAAGGGTAAAAAATTGGGGGCAGTATGCCCCCAGTTTTTATTCCTCGGTCTTATCCTCCGCTGCGTCTTCTGGTTCATTTTCCTCTGACGCGTCGAAATCAAGGTCTTCCTCCATGTCATCGTCAAAGTCGTCGTCAAACTCATCCATATAGTCCGGTGTCACATAGCGGTAAACCGCATAAGCGATAGCCGCAACCGCTGCAATCGCACCGATAATAGCCAGCACGAAAATGACGGTATGTTTCTTTTCCTCCATCGGATCCTCTTTTTTCTTGATCAGTTCGCCAAGTTTTGATTCTGCCAGCATATCGCTGAGTTTGGAGGAAGCGAGCAGGGTTTCCAGTTTGTTTGCATTATTGCACATAAAAACACATCCTTTCTCTCTTTGTAAATGTATTTCCCGAAAGAAAATTCTTTATTACCCCACCAGATCTGGCGGGGTAATTTAAATTTCTCCCTTATTATACCATGTCCTTTTGAATTTTACCATGCTTTTTTGCAAGTTTAGATTTTTTTTAATTTTGCAAACCCGGCAAGCATTTTTTTCGTGCCAGCGGATGGAAAATCGACCGTAACTTCGTAATCC
>CAMWUU010000473.1 GCA_947177515.1 uncultured Lachnospiraceae bacterium | reverse complement strand
GAAGGAATCCATAGTCACTGAAAGTACCAGTATGGAAAGGAGTACCGCGATCATTACATAGATCGGTGTTTCCGAATCCGAAAGGTTCTTGGTATCCGTTACCACGGCGGACATACCGGCAAGGAAACACTGTTTATCGCCAATCTTTCGGATTTCTTCAATTGCCTCCATGGTTTCTGATGCAGAGGTTGTATTCTCGAAGAAAATCGCCATCAGCGTTGTATCCCCATTCTGGAAGACTTCAAGCAGTTTTTCCGGAAGAAGTTCCATCGGTACGCTGATATCCAAAATACTGTCATACCAGATCACCGAATCCACCCCATCCACCTGCTCGATCTTTTTCTTTAACTCTGAAACATCCTTGTTTTCCATGCCTTCCACCATAAACATGGAAAAAGCACCCTTCCCAAAATCTTCAAGCAGGATATCCTGCCCCACCATCGTATCGATATCCCCCGGCAGGTAATACAGTATGTCGTAGTTTACCTTCGTGTTAATGTAACCAAGTGCAGAAGGTATCAGCAGCAGAATACTGATCACCAGGATCGGGATCCGGTACTTCACAATTTTCTTTCCAAAACTTACCATTTTTTCTCGTCCTTTCCTTATGACCAACGGTCATTTTATATTTGTCAGGTATCATATCATAAAAATGACCGTTAGTCAATAGTCAAATTGACCAATGGTCATTATTTAAGATTCTATTTAGAATCGTTAGAATTTCTTTTTAAACAAACAGGAATATTACGAAATATCATACCTTGCAAAGTACGAAATGAGTATGGTATAATGACGGCAGACACCGTACCATACTCATTTCGTTGTCCGGCGAAGAAGCCACCACAGTGCAATCCCCAAAAAAAGTCAGGAGGCATATCCCATGGGAACCAAAACAGACCAGAACAAACAACAAAAAAAAGAAACGCTGTTAAACACCGCGTTTCATTTATTCACTACCAAGGGCATCAATAAGACCTCCATTTCCGAAATTGCGGAAGCCTCCGGGATTGCCAAGGGTACTTTTTACCTTTATTTCACGGACAAGTATGATATCCGCAACAAGCTTATTGCGCATGAGTCAAGCCTGGTATTTAAAAAAGCATCCGAGGCGCTTGAAGCAGCAGGGCTTACCCTGCTAGAAGATAAGATTGTTTTTATTGCCGACCATATCCTTGACCAGCTCAATGAAAACCAGGCACTTTTAAACCTGATCAATAAAAACCTAAGCTGGGGAATTTTTAAAAATGCCCTGATCCGGGGTTCCGACGAAGAAATTGATTTCAAAAAAGTGTATGAGCGGATGATTGCAGAAACAGATACCCCAATCCGTGACCCGGAGATTATGCTCTTTATGATTATTGAGCTTGTCAGTTCCACCTGTTACAGCGCCATACTTTATGCAGATCCGGTGGGTCTGGCAGAATTAAAGCCACATTTGTTTGAAGTCATCCGCAGTATTATCGCAGCGCACAAAAAACCGCTTGAATAATTTTACTTCGCATTCCCATTCATTTCACTGACAAAAGAACTGCTTCTTAGAGTCAGTTCGACCCATGCAGGACGAAACCCGCTCCTTATTGCATTGCGCACCGAACGGATGTTCGACCAGGCTGCGCAATAAAATGGAATCTTGTCCCTATCCAATATTTCAAGTGCCAGGCGGCTTGTCAGGGAAGAAGCAATATATTGCCTGCGATATTCCGGGAGTACATCAATCCCGATCTGCCACATTGTTTCACAATCAGCCGAACAGCCTGCTAGACCAACCAATTTTGTACCATCATATGCCCCGACTCCTAATATATCCAGTTCCCTTCTCTTTTTACACAATGCATTACTCCATTCATTTATGTAAAGTTCTTCAAAATCACAGGGATGCAGAATTCTTAACTCATACGGGCATTCTTGTGCTTTAAGGCTCTTAAGATCCGGCAGGAAATATTCCGCCATAAAACAAACCCTTAGTCCCTCCCCCTGCATTGCGTCATTTAACACATGCAGGTTCGGGGTTTCAAAACAGTGCTCGACGGGAAAACGGTTAATATAACCGGACACTATATTATAGTATTTCCAGTTTATGGAAGCAACAATATTATTCCCATAGGAGATCAGATTGCAATCAAACGGGAGTGTCAGATATTTTCTTGCATTAGGATTGGCCGCAGAGGGAACTATGACATTCTCCTTTTGCAAAAAATCCCGGGGAAGGCAGTTCGCATCCATTGCAGACTGCTGCATTGCAGCTTGTAATATGCTTTTATTTGTAATGTCCATCATTCCACCTCATATAAATATTCCACTTTTACCGTGCAGAATCCCTCCCGGTTTCACAGGATACCAAAGCATCTTATCCGTCCCTATATTATAAATAACCTGGATCAAAAAATCAAGCACTGTTCCATATTTGTCAAAAAATTCCCATGCAGAAGAAAAACACATTTGCATGGGAATTTTTTCTTTTTCTAAAAGTCCGTAGTTAAAAATATTTCATACCTAAGGAAACAATACTGAAACAATCAGCCTTCCTTCCTGATACTCCGCCCAGATTCTTCCCCCCATGCGCATGGTAAGGGTTTTCGCAATCGAAAGTCCCAATCCGCTGGATTCCTTTGCTGTTGAAACCGTAAAAAAGCGGTCAAAAATTTTCCCGACCAACACC
>CAMWUU010000472.1 GCA_947177515.1 uncultured Lachnospiraceae bacterium | reverse complement strand
GGCGGTGAGTTCTATTTTAATACAAAACTAACAAAGATTCACTGCCATGGGGGCAAGCTTGTTGGGATTTCCTGTGTGGATACGGGAAATGGAAAAAAAGAAGCTATAAAAAACAGTGCAGAAAAAACGGCAATTCCCCGCGAAATTTCCACCGGGCATCTGATCCTTGCCATCGGGCACAGTGCGCGGGATACCCTGGAAATGTTAAAGGAGGCGGGGCTTTCGATGGAAGCGAAAGCATTTGCGGTTGGTGTGCGTGTGGAACATGAACAGGATTTTATTAACCGCGCGCAGTATAAGGCAGCGGCGGGCAAACTTCCCGCTGCGGATTACAAGCTGACCTATACCGCAAAAAATGGCAGGGGGATTTATTCATTTTGTATGTGTCCGGGCGGATATGTAGTGAATGCCTCGTCGGAGGAAGGACATCTGGTAGTGAATGGAATGAGTAATTATAGCCGGGCGGGACGCAATGCAAACAGTGCCCTTATCGTAACGGTTACGCCAGAAGATTTTGCGGGTCTAAATAAGATTTCTGACCCGCTTTCCGGGATGTATTTCCAGCGGCATTTTGAGGCGTTGGCTTACCATGCAGCACAGGGTAAGATTCCGTTCCAGCTTTACGGGGATCTTCTTAATGGGCGCAAAAGCAGTGGTTATGGGCGGATTATCCCCTGCCATAAGGGAGCAGCGGCGGGCGCAGACCTTCGCGGGTGCCTGCCGGATTTTGCCGTACAGACGCTTCTTGAGGGGATGCAGGCATTTGACCGGATGCTGCCAGGATTTGCGGATGAGGAGGCAGTGTTTTCCGGTGTAGAAATGCGTACCTCCTCCCCGGTGCGCCTCCTTAGGGATGGGCAGTTTCAGAGCAATATCAAAGGGATTTATCCCTGTGGCGAAGGTGCGGGCTATGCGGGCGGGATTATGAGTGCGGCGGTGGACGGCATTAAAGTATTTGAGGCGGTGGCGGCTTCGTTTCTGCCAGGGGAAACATAATGGGCGATTGTGCCTTTTGGGGCAGCGGGACAGTTTTTGGGATATCAGGAAACCTATAGATTTGGGGAGGAAAAATTCTGGATGACAGAGAAAGAATATCGTGATAAACTAAAAAAGAAACAGAGGATTGTGGTGAAGATTGGTTCCTCCTCCCTGACACATATGGAAACGGGGAAGATGAACTTAGAGAAAATGGAGTGCCTGGTACGGGTTCTGACGGATCTGTTAAACCAGGGCAGGGAAGTGGTTTTAGTATCTTCGGGTGCGATTGCGGCTGGAAGAAAAACCCTGCAGATTACAGGGCGGCCAAAAGAAAAATCGGTAAAACAGGCATGTGCGGCGGTTGGTCAGGCCAGGCTGATGATGCTTTACCAGAAATTGTTTGCGGAATACAACCAGGTAACCGCACAGATTCTTTTGACAAAATATACTATGATAAACGCCGTTAGCCGGGAAAATGCCATCAATACCTTTAAGGAACTGGCGAAAATGAAAGTGATCCCGATTGTAAATGAGAACGATACTGTGTCAACCGACGAGATTGAATTTGGCGACAATGATACGCTTTCCGCGCTGGTCGCGGCATTGATAAAGGCGGATCTGCTGATCCTGCTTTCGGATATTGATGGTCTGTATACGGACGACCCAAGGAAAAATAAAGATGCGGGGCTAATCCCATTTGTACCTGCAGTAACCGGCGAGATCCTTGCCATGGGAAAAGGTGCAGGAAGTAGTATTGGGACGGGCGGGATGTCCTCAAAAATCACGGCAGCGCAGATTGCATCGGGGTGCGGCGCGGATATGGTGATTGCAAATGGTGAAAATATTGGAAATATACGTAAAATAATGGAAGGCAAGGACATTGGTACATTTTTCCCCGCACATCGGGCAGAGGATTTTAAGCTAGAAGATTATTTGTATACGGAACAGTATCCAAAACAGTAAAAAAGATGGAAATAAAAAGGAAATTCCTGCTGCTATCCGGAATCTATGTGCAGGGATTGGGATGTATAATTTATTTGGAAGGAAAAAAGAAAAGGAGGTTTTTATGGACGAGCAAAAAATCAAGCGTATCAACGAGTTGTACCATAAATCGAAGGGGGAGGGACTGACAAAGGAAGAGCAGGCGGAGCAAAAGGCACTGCGTGAAGAATATCTTGCAGCAGTGCGCGCGAACCTGCGGGGAACCCTTGATAATATTTCCATTGTGGAAGCGGATGGCAGTATTACCGCACTCTCAAAACAGAATTAAGGGGAATATGGATGGAGGAAGAAACTAAGGATGCCATAAGAAATCGTATCAGGGAGCAAAGGCGCACGCTTAGGCAGGAGGAGAGGGATGGGGTGGCAGATGCCATAGAAAAAGAATTGTTAAGCATGAAAGAATTTATGGATTGCAAGTTCTTTTTTGCTTATCTCTCCCATGGGACAGAAATTCCGACACGGGCAATGATCCTAGCAGCCCAGGAAGCGGGCAAGATTATTGCCGCACCGAAAGTGACCGGATGCAACAGGATGGAGTTTTATCCGGTGGAGTCGCTAGAAAGCCTGCGCCCTGGCGCATTCGGAATTTTGGAGCCAGAAGGGGGAGAGGTACTTACCCCGGATATGGGAAAAACTTTTCTTCTGCTGCCGGGGCTGGCGTTTACCAGGCGGGGGGAGCGATTAGG
>CAMWUU010000471.1 GCA_947177515.1 uncultured Lachnospiraceae bacterium | reverse complement strand
AAATAATTCCCCGCAAAGCCGCTATATCCCGTTGTTACCACAAAATACAGCGCATGCCTGCCAGTTACCGCTTCAACCACAGAGTTAACCACTCCGCCGTCCCGCCCAATTTCACAGTATCCAATCTCCTTCCCATCTTCTTTGTCCAATCGGATATGTAAAACAGAATCGCAGCCACACCCCCTGGTTTTTGCAGCAAATTCCATGGTTCTACTGGAATAATCCTTCCCAAAATCAAAGTACTTGTAGCCAATCACCGCGCCATCACGAATTCCTGCCACAACACGCGCAAACACATGATACTCCGTAATAAACGCCCCGCCTTTTAAAACGCAGGCAATCTCCGCCGGCGTGATTTCATAAGGGGAAAGGGATTCCTCAAAGCCAAGCGAAGTCATTTCTACTGGGACAATTGTTCCATCCGGCAAAAAACGGACGCGCTCCGCACAGGCACGGCGGGACATAATAGTTCCATTTGTCATCCGATGATAAAAAACATACCACTGCCCGTTTAGGCATACCACCGAACCATGGTTGTTTCCCCCTGGATACTCCTCGCCATTATCCACAATATATCCGCGGTATGTAAACGGTCCTGTTGGTTTATCAGCAGTTGCATAGGCCAGGCGGCTTCCGCGTTTTGGCGAGTAGATCAAATAATAGATGCCGTTAATTTTGCGCGGCGAACACGCCTCAAAAAACAGGCTGTCCTCCTGCGTAAATCCATATGATTGCGCAACCGGCATCCCCGGCACCGTCGGCGGAGAGGATAAGAGTGCCTCCCCTTCCTGCAATTTGCATGGTATTATATGTTCTACACAGCTCCCATCGATAATCTCATACATATTTTGCGCATTCACTTCCGCCATAAAAGAACGCTCAAAACCACAATAAATATAGACTCTGCCATCATCATCCACCAGGACACCCGGGTCAATAAACCAGCCATTGCAGCATACGGCATCAGGAATGGTGTATTTGTACTGGGAAAGCAGAACGAACGGACCCTCTGGGCGGTCAGCCACCGCCACACAGCCGATTGCCCCCACGATGTACGCATACAAATAGTATTTCCCGTCCTTCTCCACAACATCCGGCGCATAAAGTTCATTGTTTTCCTTTGTCCACGGCGTGTCCGACGCATGGTCACGGTCAATCCTTGTGTGGAAAATATCCCCGTGGCAGGTAAAATGATTTAAATCGGACAACGGCGCACTCCAACACTTTAACACATAATCGCAGAATCGGTCGGAACCCGCGCGGTCATGTGAGCCATACACATAAATGCGCTCCCCAAAAACCCTTGGTTCCCCGTCCGGAATATATTCCCATTTTGGCAGATATGGATTTGACATAAATATCCCCCTTTTCCACAAACCGCAGCGCAGCCACCACTGATACACTATACACTTTTAATATGTATCCGGTTCCATCCACGCCTTTGCGCATAAAAATTCCCCGGCCGACGGCCATGCCATATCGGCCAGGGAAATCCGAACTCCTACATAGAATACCAAAAGCCCGCACCCTAAAATGTCAGATCTTTTTTCCGGTGCAAAAGCTTTGCACCGCCCACAATCAAAAACGCGCCCATCGCCGCCGCACCCACAATCAGCAGGATACCGAAAACAATATTCATTGCCCCAACGGATTTCATTGTTTTGTAAATTCTTTCCATATTTTGTCACCATGCCCTTTCAGCGGTTCCCCTCAGATTATTTTGCGCCATACAACAGGCGGATTTAAAAACTTGCCTTGCTTTCCCTATGTATTATTTTACACCGTACTCCCTATAGTATACATCGATTGCAGACTTTATGGCATCATCAATCACAATCCGCCCACCGCATTCTTTGTTATAGAGATGCTCCACCACATCCGCCATCGAAACAATTGCGCTGGCTTTAAATCCATACAACTCTGTAATCTCTTCTAGTGCGGATTTTTCTCCCTTGCCGCGTTCCATACGGTTTAGGGATACCATCAGTCCCTTGACCGTGATATTTCCCTGTGCCATAAGAATCGGGAAGGTTTCCTCAATCGACTTGCCGGAGGTGGTCACATCCTCAATCATCACGACCCGGTCCCCGTCCTTTAGGGAACTGCCAAGCAGGATCCCGGTATCGCCGTGATCCTTCACCTCCTTGCGGTTCGAACAGTAACGCACATCCACACCGTAAAGCTCGCTGATCGCCATTGCCGTGGCAACCGCAAGCGGGATCCCCTTATATGCCGGTCCAAACAACACATCAAAATCCAGGCCATAGTGATCATGGATCGCCCTGGCATAATACTCCCCCAGTTTTCTTAGCTGGCACCCCGTCACATATGCACCTGCATTCATGAAGAATGGGGACTTCCTGCCGCTCTTAAGTGTGAAATCCCCGAATTTCAACACATCCGCATCGACCATAAAATCAATAAATTCCTGCTTATACTGTTCCATCTGCCTACAAAACCTCCTTATGTCTTTCGTTTTCTTTCCTGCTTTCCAACATTATAGCATCCCCTTGCCCAAAAAGCAATACACCAATCCCCTAAAAGCCAATTGCCTTTTTTCCGGATATCTGTTACAATAGAAAAATAAATTGTGACCAGGATCCATTTCCTGGAAATTTTTTGCCAATTCGGGCAGAATGCGAGGAATTCATGAAACAGGACGAACTGCTATTATTACATGACGATGGATATACAAC
>CAMWUU010000470.1 GCA_947177515.1 uncultured Lachnospiraceae bacterium | reverse complement strand
CACACTTTATATGCAAACTTTCATGCAATATTTTTTGGGATTCGCAAAACAGTTACAGGAGTATTGTAAATCTCCAGATATCAATATCAAAGAGGATATGTCGGGATTCTCCCTTTCCCATCTTTATTTATCGGACGAAGAATTAACCGAACTGATCAAGAGCATTTCTAAAGTAATCAGTGCAGCAGAAAAGAATAAACCAAAAGCTGGACGAAAGCTAAGAACAATGGGGATCATTGTTTCCCCGCCGGAAAATTCAAAATAGAGAATTTATTATTCTGTGACATATTCCCGCCTCCCATGCTCTTTTTCTGTCAATGTCCTGTCCTCCATTTCTAAAAAATTATTGTATCTGAAACGAAGTCAGGACTGACAGGCAACGGCAGTGTATTGTTAAATGCCAAAAAGCGTTCATTGGTTTTCCTCCAACAAACGCTTTCCCGCCTTATCGCAGTGTGAATCTATTATATTGCATACACTATGTCACTCTAATGGTTTTTTCATCCATGACATCAAGCCCCGCAGTTTGGCTCCAACCTTTTCAAGCTCATGCTCCGATTCAATCTGTTTTTTCGCATTGAAATAAGTTCTTCCCGCCTGATTCTCAAGAAGCCATTCCCTTGCAAATTAGTTTTTATTGTGACCTATCAAAGAGGCATTGTCTATAGGCATCTGTTTGGCAATTTGAGGGGAAGGTGTACCTTCCCCTTTTCTACAAATTCCACAAGCCGCCTGTCGGTAAACATTTTCATAGGCCTGGGATTGCTGTTTTTCGCCTTTTCTTCGATACCATGTTTCCTTTTGTCAGGGCTTTTTTGAGATAATAAACCATTTTGCCTTTATAATAATACTTCCTAAGCTGCCGTAACGGGACAATCTATATTATATTCTCATTTATCAACGAATTTTCCATTCTACCTCCTACGATTTCCCCCCTGCCTTGAAATTATAAACCGGTCTTATAATATCTGTAACTTCAACCGCATCCTTAATATCCCCGAGCAACTTTTGCATATTACGGTAGGCAAAGGGGGCTTCATCCAAGGTATCCGCACCGATGCAACTACAGTAAATGCCCTTCATTTCATTCTTAAATGCCGACACAGTATAATGTTGTTTTACCTCACTCCGCTGTATGCGCCTCCCAGAACCATGGGGAGCGGACTGGTTCCACTCTAAATTTCCTTTCCCCTTTCCAAGGACAACACCATCCCGCATATTGACCGGAATGATAACCTGTTCCCCCTCTTTTGCAGAAATCGCGCCTTTGCGCAATATCCTTACTCCTCCCGATTCCTCCAGATAATTGTGCACACTGGAAAATTCCTCCTCACACTTTAATTTCATCTCTTTTAAAATCTGCCACAAAATAATCCGCCGATTTAACAGCGCATACTCCTGAATCATTTTTACATCCGCAATGTAATCTTCCATTAATTCCCCCTCCAGCCAGGTCATGGGATAGGGGACTTCCATCCCCCTCTCCTTTAAGATCTTTGCGCCTGCCCGTAGGTAGCGTTCCGTCACTTCTTTTCCCAGATTCCTGCTTCCGGTATGGATAACAAGATAAAATCTTCCCTCCCCGCTTTTGTCAACCTCAATAAAATGATTTCCGCCGCCCAGCGTACCCAAGCTTAAAAATGCCTTTTCCCAGTTCACATCCCCAGGACAACGAAGCCTTTCAAGGGGAAATTCCTCCGCCATATGATGTACGCTTTCACGCACACGAAAACCGGATGGAATATTTTTGCGTATAACACTGTCCAGCTTCTGCAATTCCATCTGCTTGCCTTTCACGAGGGCGCAGGTGACACCGCAGCCAATATCAATCCCCAGCAAATTTGGAAGAATTCTTTCACCTACCGTCATGGTCAGCCCTATAGTTCCCACCTGCCCCGGGTGCACATCCGGCATTACACGGATTTTACTTCCCTGGGAAACAGGATTATCACATATCATTTTTATCTGTGCCTGCGCATATTCTTCCACATCATCTGTAAATATTATTGCTTTCGCATAATTTCCTATTATTTCTTTCATATTGATTCCACTCCATTTTCTTTTTGTTTTCGTGTTATAAATCACTTTGATATCCCCCACACCCAAAGAGGAAGATTTTTCCAGCCCATACTGCTATCCGATACGGGGCAGGTTTCTTGTTTTACCTTCGCGCACATTACTTCCGGCGGATGAATCGCTCCGTAGGAGCGAACACGTTTCGCCATAGAAATTTTTCTTTGCCCCTTTGTGCAGTTCCTTTTGTCAAAAGCGAACCGGCACTGTTATAATATCTGGCGACATTAATAATATCTGACGACATTAATAATATCTGGCGACATTATAACATAAAATCTTATGCGACAGAATAAAAATTTCATTTTTTATTAAACGGACGAATCCTTCATCAAACCATGTACTACGATATCCTGCAAAATCTTACTTGAAAACATCCGGATTCTTTATTATAATTATTTAAAAAAGGCAGGTGGGTTCGATTGGGTAAAACAGATACACTGGCAAAACAGTATATATCCGATAACAGGGTATTTGCGGATGCTTTCAATTTTTATCTTTACAGCGGCAGGCAAGTTATCCAACCAGAAAATTTACATCCAATGGATACAACAGCGATTGCTGTACCCTTTGAAATAAGGCTACTGCAATCCCACTGGCTTTAGACGGTGGGTTAAGGTAGCC
>CAMWUU010000469.1 GCA_947177515.1 uncultured Lachnospiraceae bacterium | reverse complement strand
AAACCCATGCGCCGTTGGGTGCTGCACAGACGATTCGAGATGGAATTGAAATTTATAATTTAAGTAATATGGGTTTTGTTAAAGCTGCGGAATGTATAAAATGCGGCGGGAAATTTTTAAGACCGATCTTTTTAACATTTGATTGGAACCATTTTGTTATTGTCGAGGGGCATTTTAGAATAACGGCTTTTGCATTGGTGCCGGAACATTTTAATAATGTGGAATGTTTTGTTGGAACATGCAGTAAAAATGATTTTAAAAAATGGAATTGCAGCACTTAAAGAATTGCATCCCTTAGCCGGCATAAATCTTCCGCAAAGCATGGCGCACTACGGGCAACTGCTTTCCGATGCGCCAAGTTAAGCAAAACTTCGCTCAAGAAATGAGCGAAGTTTTACAGAACATGGAACTATTTTAGAAATTCATCTAAAAAGGTACTCTTTTTCCCAAAATATAAAAGTTCCAATTCATGCAGGGCACGTGTACCGGAAATATACAGGATCTGTCGGTCGCGTCCAGAAGAATATTCTACATCCGTTACTTCTGGTACAAGAACATAATCAAATTCGAGTCCCTTCACCAGATAGGAATTGGTTATTATAATACCTTCATGGAAATCTACATCGTCGTTATTTATCAGATAACAGGATTCTTTGTGCTTTGTATCGAGCGAAGAGTATAATTTTGTTGCTGCCGCAGAGGTTTTACAAATAATTGCAAAAGTAGCCATTTCGGAAAGATTTACCTGATCCATCCGGTTCTGGATGGTTTCAACCATATGACTATAATCCCCACACTCGGTAAAAACTGGTGCTTTTCCGTGCCTTTCAAAAGATTCCGCATCGGTAAGACCGCATAATTTTCTGCAAAATTCGCTGATCTCGTAGGTGGAGCGATAACTTTTCATCATTTTGATTATTGTAATTTTCTGACCGAATATATTTTGTATATTGTCAAGAAGCGTTTCCCCCTGCTTGTCAACCACTTGGTTGATATCGCCAAGGATGGTCATTTTACAGTGGAATAACCGGTGGAGCAGTTCATACTGTACCATGGAATAATCCTGCATTTCGTCAACAATTACATGCTTTATCCGGTCAAAACGGGATTGCTGTTTCGAAAACAGCATATATTTTAGTAAGACAATTGGAAAGACATCTTCGTACATTAAGTTTATTTTGGTATTTTCTGTGATAATATCATTATTTTCCAGTATCATATCAGGGGCAAGCACAGGATAGTTTTCCCTTAAAGACCGGATAAAGCCGCGATACAGTTCGAAAATATTGCTGCTTTCTGCCATTTCATACAGCTTTTGCTTTAATTCCTCCCGGGACGAAACAGAAACTTCCGTGTTGTGATCTGATTCATAGAGATCTGCAATCCGTTCTGCAATTTTATCCAGTCGTCCAAAGAGTGGTTCTGCAGAAAAAGTTTCCTGATACAAGTGTTTTATTTTCTCGACCGGCATGGTAAAATCGCGAAAAGTACAGGAGGAAAAAGTAAAAAGATGACCTTCTAAGTATGTTACATAGTCCCGTAATTCCCTTAAAAATGGAAAACTGTTTTTCAAACGGATTCTTTGCATCCGTTCGTCGTCTTCTGATTTACAGCCGATCCTATATTCCATCTGCTCATATTTGGATTCAAATTTGCAAGGATCACCCAGTTCGTGTTCTGCAATTTCATCAAAACTTACTTCAAGAATATTCTGTTCTCCCAGTTCCGGCAGGACGTTTGAAATATAGTCCGCAAAAATATGATTGGGGGAAATAATTAATATCTCGCTTGAGTGCAGATTTTTTCTGTTCTGATATAACAGAAAAGCAATCCGGTGAAGTGCTACGGAAGTTTTGCCGGAACCTGCAACCCCCTGGACTACCATAATAGAAGAACTCTGATCCCTTACAATGGAATTTTGTTCTTTTTGGATGGTTGCAACAATGTTTCGCATTTTGGTACTTCCGTTGCCGGATAGTTCCCTTTGCAAGATTTCATCATCAATTTTAAAATCGGAATCCAAAGCGTATTCAAATATCCCCCTGCGTATCTTGATCTGCCGTTTCCTAAGTATCTCGCCATCCATCCTGCCCGCGGGTGCTTCATAGTAGGCTTTTCCGATATCAAAATCATAGTACATACTGGATATGGGGGCACGCCAGTCATAGATCAGGGTTTCAAGTCCGTTTTTACTTCTCAGTCCCCCAAGGCCAATATACAGTGCTTCCGCCTCGCTCTCCCCTTCATAAGCAAAATCAATCCGTCCGAAATAGGGATTGTCTTTTAATTTTAACAGCAGTCTTTTTCTGTCTTCCCTGAATTCATACGAATCCTGATCCTGGGAGAGGAAGGTTAGGTTGGATAAGATTTCTTTGGGATCCATCTCATAAATATTTTCCCATAGATATTTCCTTTGGTTAATAATCTCCTCTTTGTTCTGATCAAGGGAAAGATTGGCGGCATGTAATTGTTCTTCAATTATCTTTTGTACTTTGTTTAAATGTTCTTTTTCTTCCTGCATCACATCATTTTGCTGTTTTGTCATATAACCTCCTCACCACAAAAGCCGCTCCTGGCGGCAATGTAAAATAATGGATTTTTTTGGTGTAGAATTGATATTATATATTATTTCTCTTATATTTTCAAGTCTTTTTTATGTAGCTAATATTAGTCTTTTATTGAAAATATTATAATATAG
>CAMWUU010000468.1 GCA_947177515.1 uncultured Lachnospiraceae bacterium | reverse complement strand
CCGTAATCAAAAAGCCTGCGCTGCGCGTCCCGATCATAAGACCGATAACAATCAGCGGCCAAGCGAGCGCTGAGCCAATATTTGCTGCTGGGACAATTGCCGTGCGCATGGCCAGTGGAGAATAAGATTTGTTATGCTGGACCGCATGGCCGCACTCATGCGCCGCAACACCAACAGCCGCCACAGAGGAAGAGCCATAAACGGAATCCGACAACCGCAGTACCTTGTTTCCCGGATCATAATGGTCGGTCAGCTTCCCTGAAACATGCTCAATGGAAACATCGTAAATACCGTTCGCATGTAGGATCCTCTCCGCAGCTTTGACTCCCGTCAGACCGGATTGACTGCGCACTTTCTCATATTTTGCAAAGGTTATCTTTACAATTGCCGAGGCGATAAAGCTAAGCGCCATACCGGCCAGCACCAAAAGATACGTCCAGTCAAAATACATAAATGTTTCCTCCTTATCTTAACAATGTAAGTATATTTTACCAATAAAATGCGTTATTTCCTTTACATTCTCATTAAAATTTTCTTAATTATCCCCTGTTTATTTTATGCCTTCACTTTAGGAATGTCCCTTCCAAAAGTGTGTAACCACGCAAAAACTCCTCCGTTGTCATACGCCGTTTCCCCTCAAGCTGCACTTCCCATACCAAAAGTCCCCCATCCCCGGTCAGTACCGTAAAAGAATCCCTGTCCACACGGATCACACTGCCATGCCCCCACGCATTCTCCTTTGCCCTTTGTAACTCTTTTGAGGAAATTCCTGTCACACCGCAGCGCCAAAATTTTAAGTTTTTCCCGGCAAGACCAGTGTAAGTCCCCGGCCAGGGATCAAACGCGCGCACACGGCGCTCTATCTGTATGGCAGGCTGGGAAAAATCAAGCCTCCCCATCTCTTTTTTTATCATCCCCACATAACTGGCCTGCTCCCCTTCCTGAGGCGTGCGCACTACCGTGCCCGCCTCAATCTGCAAAAGGGCGCGGCGAAGCGCTGCACAACCCGCAGCCGCAAGCTTATCGTGCAGGCTCCCCCCCGTTTCGTCCGGTGCAAGCGGGACAACCTCCTTTGTAATCATATCCCCCGTATCGATCCCCTCTGCCATATACTGGATGGTCACCCCACTAATCGGTTCCCCGTCAAGTACCGCATACTGTATCGGTGCGGCACCGCGGTACTTTGGCAGCAGGGAAGCATGCACATTGATGCATCCATACTTTGGGATATCCAGGAAATACTTAGGTAAAATCTGTCCAAATGCCGCCACTACAACAAGATCCGGCGCAAGCCGTTCCATCTCAGCAAGAAATTCCTCATCCTTCACCTTCTCTGGCTGATAAATTTCAAGCCCGTATTCGAGTGCGGTCTGTTTCACCGGGGAAAACGCCATGCCATACCCGCGTCCTTTCGGCTTGTCCGGCTGGGTCACCACCGCCACAATCCCATCCCCCGCCTCTACCATATCCTTAAGAATCACCGCCGCAATCTGCGGTGTCCCCATATAAACAATCCTCATACATATACCCCCCTGCCCGTTTTTGCGGGCATATTAACCAGAATTTGCAAACTTGCCCTCAAACTTCCTCCTTCCCCGCCCCCGGGGACTTCCTGCCAAACAATTTTGATAGGCTTGCGAAGCCCTTTTACAAGCAGACCATCCCCTTACCCAGTACGGAAACAATACCGGATTACACCTAAAAAAACGGGACAGGTTTCCACACCTTATATTTCTGGCCTGTTATCGTGCAGTTCCCCCTCCACTTTCTCCACATACAAAATCCCGTAGAGATGGTCTATCTCATGGCACATCGCACGGGCAAGTAATTCCGTCCCTTCCAGTTCCACTGGCTGCATATTGCGGTCAAGCGCCTGTACCTTTACATAATTCGGGCGCGTCACCTGCCCGGCTTTGCCCGGCACACTCAGGCATCCCTCGTCCCCGGTCTGCTCCCCGGATGTTTCTACAATCTTCGGGTTGATCAGCACAATCGGCTGATCCGCCTCCTCCGACACATCAATGACAACAATCTGTTTCAAAACACCCACCTGCGGTGCGGCCAGACCCACGCCGTCCGCATCGTACATCGTTTCAAACATGTCATCTATCAAGGTTTCAAGGCGCGGTGTCATCCCTGTGACCTCCTTTGTCTGTTTGGTAAGAATACTATCCCCGATTTTCCTGATTTTACGAATTGCCATTTTTATCCTCCATGCTGCGACTGTTTTTAGGAGCAGCTCATGGCTCAAGTTTTGGCGCAGCACAAAACTTCTCCCTATTTCACACATCAATATCCTGAAATTGGATCAAAATCAAACTGTACATTTACATTTTTAAAATGCTCCGAGTATAATATATAACCTTCCAGAAAATTTTTCAAGGCTACAAGCCAAGAATAATCCGTTTCTTTAAAATATACCATCCTCCGGTACAAATCATTCGCCTTTGCAAGCGATGCCGGGGCAGGTCCGACCACCGTGGTAGAAAGCCCGTTTTCCCGCACGAATTCCCCCGCCGCACCTGAAAGCAGTACCGCAGCCCCATCCGCCCTAGGCTCCTTTGCCGAGAGGATAAGCGCCACTAACACATGGGATACTGGCGGGTAGGAAAGCGCCCTGCGAAATGCCATCTCCTGCCGGAAAAAACCCTCATAATCCGCTTGCGCCGCCGCCTTAATTGCATAGTGCCCAGGCTGGTA
>CAMWUU010000467.1 GCA_947177515.1 uncultured Lachnospiraceae bacterium | reverse complement strand
TATTGAGAAAGGGATTTTGGAGGATTTGACTCCGATACTTGGTTCGGAGAAGGAAGAATTATTGCCAAATATCTTGTCTACTTATACGAATAATGAGGATAAAATCTATATGTTGCCATTGCGAGTAATTATTCCGATGTTTATGACTTCCGGACAGGAGCCAGAAGTGTTTTCAACATTGGATGCATTGGTCAAGTATACAGAAGCAGAGGGGGGAGTAGCTAATTTACTAGGGTACTCTTATGCCAATGTTCTGCAAATTTTCTATTATAACTACAAACCGGATATTATAGCAAAAGATGGAACAGTGAACAGGGAGGAAGTAGCAAGTTTTTTTGAACTGGTAAAGCGATTTTGTGTGGCGGAGCAGATAACAGAAGCATCTGTCGGGACAAGGGATTATCTGCTTGGAAGTAATATGACAGGTTACTTTTTTGCATACAAGCAAGCGGATCTTGGGTTTATGACGGCAAATGGATTATATGAATTTGGAACCAATCCGGCAGCAGTAGAATTAAGAGGAGGGGAATTAGTTGCTAATAAGGGTATATTCTTTCCTAATGGATTATTAGGAATTAACAGATTAGCTGTTAAAAAAGAACTTTCCAATTTATTTGTTCAGTATGCTTTTTCATATGAAACTCAGAATAGGCATGTATCGTGGACTGGTTATCCAATTCATAAAAAGGTATTGGCAGAGTATGCGGAAACGGATTTTTCAGATCATGTACTAGGGGATTCAATGGTAAAATTACGTGGATTTACAATGGAAGAATCTGCGCGGATGGTTGACATTATTAAAAAGGTGCATGAACCAGTTACAGTAGAGGGAAGTGTATGGGAAATTCTTTTAGAGGTGGCAGGAAACTATCTGAATGATAAAAAAGGTTTGGGTGAGAGTGTGGATGAGTTTGTCAGCCGCCTTCAGTTATACTTATCAGAATAGTAAGGACATTAGAAAAGGAGAAAGATGGAAATGAATAAGGAAGAACTGTTTGACTACTATCAATATTTAGTGCCCGATGGAAAATGGCAGCGGCTTGGTACAACGTTTCAAACAGAAAATGCAAAGTATTTTTATGATGCGGGAACAACCAATGTTTTTGAGTGTAACGATCAAGAATTTTTGGTTCTGGAAAATATTTTGGCACATTCTGGACTTTTTTCCCTTGATGAAACTGGATTGCCAGAAGCCGAGTTGCTTGATGCATTAGAAAATATTAAAGAATTGACAGAGAAATATAAGATATGTCAAGCAACTGCCTATCAAAAATTTCAGACCCAAGAAATGGATTTTAGTCAGAATAGCCTCATTCAACAGGTGATTTTTGAATTGACAGAACAATGTAATCTTCGGTGTAAATATTGCATTTATGGAGAAGAGAATGAGAGGTTCCGCAATTTTTCAGGGCGGAATATGTCGTGGGAAATTGCAAAGAAGGGTTTGGATTACGTCTTTGCCCATAGTGGGGATGAAATATCTGTTACTTTTTATGGAGGGGAACCGTTATTGCAATTTCCACTAATGAAACAATGTATGGACTATACAATAGAAAAGGTTGGAAAGGAAAAGAAGATTGAATTTGGATTTACCACAAATTTAACATTGGTTACCCGTGAGATGGCAGAATATTTTGCCTCTTTGGATTTTTGCGCTATAACAGGGAGTTTAGATGGTCCGGAAGATATTCATGATGCATATCGTGTAACGCAGAACAAGATGGGAAGTTTCAAAAAGGCTATGGAGGGATTGAAACTTTTGATTGATTGTATGGGGCAGGAGAGAGCCAGTAATATAATCAGTATTAATGCAGTTATGACACCCCCTTATACCGTTGAGAAGGCAGAGTACATTAATCAGTTTTTCCGTTCAATTCCGTGGCTTCCGAAGAATATGACAATTCGTTCAACTTATGTGGAGAGGCCAAAGAAAAAGGGTGATGGAGTACATCAGACAAACATGAAAGGAACTATACAACAGGATGACCCGGTGGAATATTGGAAACTTGTGAAAATCTGCAAAAAAGAGGAAAAGGATATCGGATTTAATACGGATAATACTAATTTGACCAAGATACATAACCGGATGATTTCTGAGGTTCCGATTCCGTTTTTAAGACAAAATGGATGCTGCAATCCGGGGAACCGTAGGTTATATATTACAACAGAAGGGAAGTTCCATGTTTGCGAGCGGATTGGAGAATCCCCTGCAATTGGTGATGTAGATCATGGATTGGACGCAGATGCAATCAAAAAATATTATATTGATGAGTATGCACAAGCATCTTTACCGGATTGTTGCAATTGTTGGGCGGCGCAGTTATGCTCTTTATGTTTTGCTTCTTTTTATAATAAAAATGGAATAGATATACAGGAAAAACGAAGATTATGTGCGATTCAAAGACAACTTATAAAGTATAATTTGATCGCCTATCATCAAATTATGGAAACGAATCCGGAGTATATTAATCAATATTGCAATAAGAATTAATAATAACAGAGTATAACCAATGTTAAAAAAGTATTCGGTAACAGCACCTTTTAAGGTGCTGTTACCTTTAATAGGGGAATATTTGCATGAACTTGTAGAAAGAAACAGAAAGATATAGAAAAAACAGTCGATAAAAATCAAAAAAGACTGTACAAAAAGGATGATATTTGCTATAATATAGCATTTAGAAGGGTAAACCTGTAGGATAA
>CAMWUU010000466.1 GCA_947177515.1 uncultured Lachnospiraceae bacterium | reverse complement strand
TGAACATTTGTTGATTGGAAAAACTGGATATGCCTATGATGGATATTGGACAATAGAAGCATAATGGGAGGGTGACTGTTGTCCGCAGCGGTGGCTGTGGAATGAAGAGCGTCAATAAAATATACAAGAACCAGAAAATTGGTTCCGGAAGGAGAAAATGAAACGATGCCAGAACCCTTTATACCTTATATATTGATGCATAAGAACATCCCGGTTGCAGAACTGACACTGGATACCGCGTCCGGAGCCATCGTTTCCATTGGCGCAGTATGGGAAAGCGCCCATGTTCCAGTTGGTATCCCGGTCAGGAAGCAGACCATTGACCGAGGCGCGCTGAATGAGTGGTGGAAGGGGCGGTCTATCCCGGCAAGCCGTTTTGGGATACAGGATGCCCTGACGGAATTGTGTATGCCAAGCACGCAGTTATTGGTGGAAAAATGCCTGGGATTCAGTCTGTCCGACCAATATTGGATATGCCCGGCGGGTTCCGGGCTTTCCTGGGAACAGGCCAACTTTTTTGAGAACCCGTTTTCCAAAGACGTGGGCGATATCCTGTTTGGAAGGGGCGCAGACGGCGGTAACATCAACCTGATGTCCCCGGACAACACGTCGGACGGATGGCTGAAAAAAAAGTGGTTGGTTCTTGATGGGAAACGCTGCCTGCTGAAAGGAGGGAGCGGCGCGACCTGCCAGGAGCCGTACAATGAGGTATTATCTGGCCGCATCTGCAGGCGGCTTGGTATCCCACATGTTACCTACACCTTGATGACGAATCCGGACGCTAAAGGAATGGGCGGCTACCCATACAGTATTTGCGAGGACTTTATCACGCCGGATACGGAGTTGATTACCGCATGGTATATCATGCAGACGGAAAAGAAGCCAAACCATGTATCGGTGCACCGCCATTATTTAGACTGCTGTGCGAAACTGGGGGTTCCCGGTATAAGGGAGGCGGTTGACCAGATGATTGTGTTGGATTACCTTATCGTCAATGAGGACAGACACCAGAACAATTTTGGTGTTATCCGGAGGGCGGACACGTTGGAGTATGTCAGCGCAGCGCCAATTTATGACAGTGGGACTTCCCTCTGGTTTGATAAGCCGGCCGGAATGATTCACGCGGGGGCAAAGGCAGCGTGCAAGCCGTTTAAGGGCAGCCACGAGGAACAGATTAAGTTGGTCACGGATTTTGCATGGCTTGATTTTTCCGCACTGACAGGGATTGACGAGGAACTGCGGGAGATTGTAAAAGGCTCTCTGTTTGTGGACGAGCCCCGGTGCAGTGCCCTGTGCAAAGCATTAAGGGGCAGGGTAAGGATGCTGGAGGAAGCAGCATTATCCGCAGGACATACCGTCTTTTTTGACAGTACGAGATCCGATGTAATGAAGGATATCCCATACAGTGGTGGGGAGTTGGAACGGTAAGGAATCTATAAGGATGGTTTTATTGTCTGGGCAGCCAAAAGGCAGTAATCGGACGGAAACAGGCAGAAGGGCAGAAAAGTAGATAGTAACTATTTGCGGGAGCATAAAAAGGTTGAAATCAAACCATGGCTTGTAAAGGCATGGTGTACCCTGCGGGGTGGATGTCGAATTTGCGGCAAAAGGGAGAAAATGCTGCCATTAAAATGCCATCTTCACTGATATTTGTCGGTGCTTTCACAAATATTGTTTTATTCCGAAAAACAAATAATATTGTTCCTTTTTGATTGATATTATTCTGAAAAGGGGGTATAATGTTTTGGGAAGCGAGGGTTACTATTTATGTATATGACAGTAAAACAGGCTGCAGAGAAATGGGGGATTTCTGACAGGCGTGTGCGTATATTATGTGCAGAAGGCAAGGTTTCCGGTGTCACCCGTGAAGGACGCAGTTGGATGATTCCAGCAGATGCGGGAAAACCAGAGGATGGACGGTTTAAAGCAACAGAAAGTTTACTGATAGCTATAGAAAGGAAGAAAAGAGAACTGGATACCAGATGTCCGCTGACAGAGGGGGAATTGGAACGTCTGACAGAGGAGTTTATTGTTGAGTACACCTATAATTCCAATGCAATTGAGGGAAATACTCTGACCCTGCGTGAGACGGATATGGTTTTGCGTGGTCTGACGATTGACAGGAAGCCGTTAAAAGACCATATGGAGGCAGTCGGGCATAAAGAGGCATTTGATTTTGTGCGGGATTTGGTAAAAGAGCAGGTACCTTTATCAGAGAGTATCATCAAGCAGATTCATTATCTTGTATTGGCGGATAAACGGGAGGATCGTGGGGTTTACAGAAAAGTTCCTGTCAGAATTATGGGTGCGAAACATGAACCGGTACAGCCATATCTGATTCAGCCTAAGATGGAACAGTTGCTGGAGGCTTATAGAAATAGTGCGGAGCATATCATTACCAGGCTTGCACGGTTCCATATTGAATTCGAGGGGATTCACCCTTTTATTGATGGAAATGTAACATTGAGACACCAACAGAAAGCAGCATAACAGCGGCAAACTGCTTTGTATGTAAAAGAAAATGGAATTACGTAATGAAGGATAAGGACTATTCAAGTGTGTTTGGATAGTTCTTATATTATTTTGGAAAAGTTTTAGGCATCTATTTTTACTTAATAAATCATGATATAATATTGATAAAAATAACGTGGGGAGAAACTATTCTTATGCGTTTCCGAGTAGCAGATAAAATTGATATAAATGA
>CAMWUU010000465.1 GCA_947177515.1 uncultured Lachnospiraceae bacterium | reverse complement strand
GTACACAGCATGGACCCAAAGGCTCTTCCAGCGATGGAGTTTGAGGAATACACCGCGGAACTTGCCTTGCTTTGTGAGAAGGAATTCCGGGCCGCGCAGATTTATGATTGGATTCACAAAAAACTTTGCGGCAGTTTTGATGAGATGACGAATATTTCCCTTGCACTCCGGGAAAAATGTAAGGAAAGTTTTTCCTTTTGCACCCTTACCCGGGTGGATTGTAAAGAGTCCATGCTTGACGGGACACGTAAATTTCTGTTTGGGCTTTTGGATGGTAATGTTGTGGAAAGTGTGTTGATGAAATATCATCACGGCAATTCGGTCTGTATTTCCTCGCAGGTCGGCTGCAGGATGGGATGTTCCTTCTGCGCCTCGACCATAGGGGGACTGACAAGGAACCTAGCTCCATCCGAGATGCTGGGGCAGGTTTATGAAATACAGAAACTTACCGGGGAGCGCGTCCATAATGTTGTGGTTATGGGAACGGGCGAACCGTTTGACAATTATGATAATCTGATCCGTTTCCTGAAAATGATAAGTGATACGAGAGGGCTTAACATAAGTGCAAGAAATGTGACGGTATCAACCTGCGGCATAGCTCCGCGGATCCGACAATTTGGCGGGGAAGGGCTTGCGTGCAATCTTGCGCTCTCACTGCATGCGCCCAATGATAATGTCAGGGCTTGTCTGATGCCGGTAGCACGGCGCTATCCGCTTAATGAAACTATTGCGGCGATGGAGGACTACTATAAAATGACCGGGAGGAGGCTGACCTTTGAGTACAGTCTTGTGGATGGGGTAAATGATTCCACTGCGTTAGCAGAAGAACTTTGCGCCCTGCTTGCCGGGAAAAACTGCCTAGTTAACCTGATACCGGTCAATCCGGTAAGGGAACGGGGATACCGGCGTTCCCATGCCGGGAATATAGAGAAATTTAAAAACATACTTGAAAAAAACAGAATAAATGTTACGATAAGAAGGGAAATGGGTTCCGATATCGATGCTGCGTGCGGGCAGTTGCGAAAAAGCTATATGGACAGGGAGGTGAGCCGGGGGTGAAAACATATTCCGTTACGGATATAGGACGAAAGAGAAAAATGAACCAGGATTATGTATACTGTAATGAGGGGGCAGTCGGGATGCTGCCAAACCTCTTTATCGTGGCGGATGGGATGGGAGGGCATAATGCGGGGGATTTCGCCTCCAGGTTTGCCGTGGAAGAATTTGTGCGCCAGGTAAGCGGGGGCAGGGAAAAGACACTGATCCAGACGATGGAGGAAGCGGTGCACCGGGCAAACCAGATGCTTTTAGAACAGGCTGCGGCGCGCCCGGAATTAAAGGGGATGGGTACAACCTTTGTGGCAGCAACGATCAAAGGGGAGAATATGTATGTTGCAAACATTGGGGACAGCAGGCTTTATCTGATCAGCAAGGATGAAATGATACAGGTTACACAGGATCATTCTCTTGTGGAGGAGATGATAAGACGGGGGGAACTTAGGAGGGAAGAAGGCAGGTTCCACCCAAATAAAAATGTCATCACCAGGGCAATGGGGGCAAATGTCGGGGTGGTTCCGGATTTTTTTGAGGTTCGGCTAAGGGAGGGCGATACCATCTTACTCTGCTCGGACGGACTTTCCAATATGATGGATGACCGCGAGATTTTTTCGGTTGTCAGGGGGCGCAGGGAGGATGTGGCGGCGGCTGGAGCCGAGCTTTTGCGCCTGGCAAACGAGTACGGGGGCAGGGATAATATTTCCATTGTGCTCGTTGGGACATAAGCCAAAACGGCAAGCATTATCCAGAAATGAGGTAGATTTATGATTAAACCAGGTATGTACATCAGTGAGCGCTACGAGATTATAGACAAGGTCGGTTCCGGGGGCATGGCGGATGTCTACAAGGCGAAATGCCACAGGCTCAACCGGTATGTGGCGATCAAGATACTGAAGAATGAGTATTCCAGCGACAAAAATTTTGTGGCAAAATTCCGTGCGGAGGCTCAGTCGGCAGCAGGGCTTTCCCATCCGAATATTGTAAATGTCTATGATGTTGGGGATGACGAGGGACTCTACTATATTGTTATGGAACTTGTCGAGGGAATTACCTTAAAGAAGTTTATTGAGCGCAAGGGCAGGCTTGAGATCAAGGAAGCAGTCGGGATCGCCATACAGATTGCCCAGGGTATGGAAGCGGCACATGCCAACCATATCATCCACCGCGATATTAAGCCCCAGAATATTATTATCTCGCGTGACGGCAAAGTGAAGGTAACCGACTTTGGAATTGCCAAAGCGGCGACTTCAAATACCGTGTCCCAGAATGCAGTCGGTTCGGTACACTATTTATCGCCGGAGCAGGCAAGGGGCGGTTATTCCGACGAGAAAAGCGATATTTATTCCCTGGGTGTCACAATCTATGAGATGCTTTGTGGTTCGGTGCCGTTTGCGGGGGATAATTCGGTTTCTGTCGCGCTCTCCCATATTAATGATGAGGCAAGACCAGTTCGTGAACTGCGCCCGGATGTACCGCCGAGTATTGAAAAGATAGTGCAGAAATGTATGCAGAAAAAGCCGGAACGCAGATATCTTTCCGCATCCGAACTTATTTCTGACCTGCGCTGCTCCATTACTAACCCGGATGGGGATTTTGTAAAACTGGCATCAGCCGCAGTGCCGGATTCGCCGACCATCAACATGACGGACGAACAGATGGAATC
>CAMWUU010000464.1 GCA_947177515.1 uncultured Lachnospiraceae bacterium | reverse complement strand
AAAAAAACCGATGCGGCGTATGAAAACAGGTATTTCGGCCGGATAACAGTTTCCGGTATATTAGAATGGAACCGACCACGCCGATAATGCTCGCGACCGTAATCTTGATGGAAAGCCCAAAATTGATGACAATCACACCGAGGTTCAGCGTAAAATAACCGTTTGCTTGGGAACCGACACTAAATTCCTGTCCGTAATTCAGCCATGAAAGCCAAGAAACATCCCTTGCCAGATACCCGAGGAATCCCCCAACCACAACGCCTGCAAGCATTAAAAGCAACAGTGCCCATGAATTCTTTCCCATCTCACGCGACATACAACACCTCATTTCTGTAATGGTCAGACCTCGTCCTTCCATCATAATCCATTCTATTTTACCACATTTTCTTTGATTTGTATACTCTCAATCGAAAATTTTAAAAAAAGCCCCGCGCGATATGCGCACAGGGCTTTTTTTCCATATAGCCTCAATTTTTTGTTCCCAATTACTTGTCCCTATCACATTTTCCAATTTTTGTCAGTTCCTGTGCTGCCCTTAAAATCCCAAGTTTTGCATGGTACCAGGTCAGTCCGCCCTGGAAATAAGCCGTGTAGGGTTCTCTTAACGGTCCGTCCGCTGAAAGTTCGATGGAGCTTCCCTGGACAAATGCACCTGCTGCCATAATAACCTGCGAAGTGTAGCCCGGCATATCCCCCGGTTCCGGATCCACAAAGGAATCAACGGGGGCTGCTGCCTGGATCCCTTTACAAAAGGCAATCAGCGCTTCCGGGCTTTTTAAAGTGACTGCCTGGATAATATCATACCGCTCTTCTATCCCGTTTGGGATCACCGGATAACCGAAAGAGCCGAACAGGGATGCCGCAAAAATAGCCCCTTTCAGTGCCCCGGCCGTCACGGTCGGCGCAAGGAAAAGACCCTGGAAAAATTTCTGGTTCAGGCCAAGTGTCGCGCCCACTTCCATGCCAAGCCCCGGTGCGGTCAGCCGGTATGCACACTGCGAAATCAAATCGGCACGCCCCGCAATATATCCCCCGATCGGTGCTAAGCCACCCCCCGGATTTTTAATCAGTGAACCAACACATAGATCTGCACCAACATCACCCGGCTCAACCGTTTCTACAAACTCACCATAACAGTTGTCCACCATACAGACCACATCCGGCTTAATTCCCCGGATAAAGCGGATTAGTTCCCCGATCCTTTCCACGGAAAGCGTTGGACGGGTCTGGTAGCCCTTGGAACGCTGGATTGTGACCATGTGTGTCCGATCCCCGATGGCTGCGCGGATGCCTTCGTAGTCAAACTCGCCCTTTGGGGTTAAGTCTACCTGGCGGTAGCGGATCCCATATTCACGCAGGCTGCCGGTACAGTGTCCCCCCTCCCCTTCCCCGATTCCAATCACACCCTCCAACGTGTCATAGGGTTTTCCCACTGGGGAGAGGAGTTCATCCCCAGGACGCAGGTTAGCTGAGAGTGCCACCGTAAGCGCATGGGTCCCGCAGGTTAACTGGGGGCGCACCAGCGCCGCCTCCGTGTGGAATACATCTGCATAAACTGCTTCGAGCGCGTCACGCCCGGCATCGTTGTAACCATAACCTGTGGAAGCCTGGAAATGCGCTTCACAAACCCTGTTTTTCTGCATTGCCTTTATAACCTTCATCTGGTTATATTCGGCTATCCTGTCAATTTCCTCAAACCGCGGCTTCAACCCGGCAAGGATTTTTTCCGCATAGTCATATAATTCTGCCGAAATACCAAGTTCCATATACATTTGTTTTGTTATATCCATTTTTAAAATCCCCTGTTATTGTATTATCATTCCCTTTTATCTCTTCTTTTTGCCCGCGTCTTTTTTCGAATGCTCCAGAATGGCAAGTACAACCACCCTGCACAGATGATAAAGCAAAAGCGCGACTTCTGTAAAGCCAATTGCCATCGCATAGGAAAATTCTGTTGAAACTTCATAAACGGATTCCGGCTGCCTTGACCCTATTACAATCAGGACAATTATGGCAGCCAGCAAAAGGATATGCACCACCACATAGTACAGGGTTCGGTGAATTTGAAATTTACGAACCAAAAAGCGCTCAACCAAAACCGTTATCAAAATCAAAAGCCCGTAGAGTAATGCCATCAAAACCCATAGGGTGGAATCTTTTTCCGGCACCGCAATCAGGTCAAGCGAAAGTGTCAGAAGCCCGGCAAGCGCCGCAAATAAAATACCTGCAACCACCGACCATTCTTTCGGGGTCAGCAGGGTTTTCCTCCTGGCAGCAGGTGCCTGTGCAATCCTTTTTAATTCATCCACATTTTTTTTCATTTCATCCTGTTCCTTCATAATTCCTCCCATTCCGCCGTCACGCGGTAAATTGATGCTACTGGTATCTATTCTATGGTTTTTAATACCACATTAAGGATCTTCTCCTCGTCAAAATCATAATCCGCCTTGTCCACCCAGATCACCTGCTTCTCACGTTTAAACCAGGTAAGCTGCCGTTTTGCAAAATGCCTTGTGTTGCGTTTAATCTGCTCCGTGGCCTCAGAAAGTGTAAGTTCGCCCTCAAGATAAGCAAAAAGTTCCTTATAACCAAGCCCCTGCATCGAAACAGCGCTGCGCGGTACGCCTGCCTCCTTAAGAATGGATACTTCTTTAAGCAGCCCATTTGCCATCATTATATCCACCCGCCGGTCAATGTTCCTGTACAGGATATCGCGCGGTGCTGTC
>CAMWUU010000463.1 GCA_947177515.1 uncultured Lachnospiraceae bacterium | reverse complement strand
ACTGGTATCGGCCGGTGTGGAAGTGCGTCCGGTTGTGGCAGGGAATTTTACACGTAATAAGGCAGTCCGTTATCTGGATTATTCTATTTTTGGGGAGCTGGACGATGCGGATTATATCCATGGGAACGGATTTTTTGTTGGGAACCATAGTAAAGAGGATTTTCAGGGGATTGATTATGTGGTGGGGGTTTTACAAAAAGCATTAACCGATTGACGGGGGATGGATGGGGAGTGTGTCAGGGAAAATAGTTTTATGGGGAGCATGGGAAGTTTGAATGAAGGTAGCAGAATAAAAATTAGGATATGATGCGAGGCAGGGATGGAAAAGAGTGCGAAGATTTATATTGCGGGACATAAGGGGATGGTTGGTTCTGCCATCCACCGGAAATTGCAGGAACGGGGTTATTTTAATTATGTGTTAAAATCGCACGGGGAATTGGATTTAACCAACCAGCAGGCGGTCGAGGATTTTTTTATGCAGGAGCGTCCGGAATATGTTTTCCTTGCGGCGGCCAGGGTGGGTGGGATTGCAGCAAATATGGCGGAACCCGTAGAATTTTTGCTGGAGAATTTACAGATACAGTGTAATGTGATAAAGAGTGCGTACCAGCAGCAGGTGAAAAAACTAATGTTTCTTGGCTCTTCCTGCATTTATCCGAAGGATGCCCCACAACCGCTGAAAGAAGAGTATCTTATGACAGGCCTCCTGGAACCGACAAATGAAGGGTATGCGGTGGCGAAGATTGCGGGACTGAAACTGTGCGAGTATTACCGTCGGCAGTATGGGGCGGATTTTATTAGCGTTATGCCATGTAACCTATATGGGTATTATGACAATTTTGACCCGGAAAAATCCCATATTGTCCCAGCTTTGATCCGGAAATTCCATGAGGCAAAAAGGAAGGGGGAAAAAAGTGTTACAGTCTGGGGGACCGGGGAAGCCTACCGGGAACTGCTTTTTGCAGAGGAAATGGCGGATGCCTGTGTGTACCTGATGGAGCGTTACTCGGGGGAATTTGTAAACATTGGTTGTGGCAGGGATTATACCGTGATGGAAATTGCGCAGGCAGTGCGAAAAGTGGTAGGTTATGAAGGGGAAATCCGGACAGACCCCGGGAAACCGGAAGGGATGCAGCGTAAGGTGGTGGATACAGGCAGGCTTACGCGGCTTGGATGGACTCCCCGGTATACACTGGAAGAAGGGCTTGCCATGACATATCAATGGTATAAGGAAAATTGTCTGTAGTTTCATGAGGTGGAAGATGAAGATTGTATTGTTATCCGGCGGTTCCGGCAAGCGCCTCTGGCCGCTCTCAAACGGGATTAGGTCAAAACAGTTCCTAAAAGTGGTGCAGGGGGGGGACGGCAGGGTGGAGTCCATGCTCCAGCGTGTCTACCGCCAGATGCAGGCAGCGGGCGTGGGGGATGGGATTACGGTTGCGACGGGTGCCGCACAGGTGGAATCCATAAGGGGGCAGCTTGGGGAAAGGGTTTCGGTGGTGGTGGAACCGGAACGGAGGAATACCTTCCCGGCCATCGCGTTATCAGCGGCCTACCTGTATTTTGAAAAGGGTTGCCCGCCGGGGGAAACCGTGGTGGTGCTCCCGGTTGACCCATATGTGGGGGAGGAGTATTTTAAGATGTTACATAAACTGGATTCCGCGGTGCAGGCGGATGTGGCGGATATCGTCCTGATGGGGGTTGCGCCAACCTACCCTTCGGAAAAATACGGTTATATCATACCGGATTTGAGCGGGAAAATGGGAAAATTTGCCAACCCTGTGGATGCCATGAATGCGGATGCCAGGGATGTAGATTCCAGCCTGCCTGTTTCAAGCCTTGCTGGCATCCGCAAGGAAGGGGGACAGGATCTGGTGGGAAGCGGCATCCTGCCCGTCCTAAAATTCCGTGAGAAGCCGGATGTGTGCGCCGCGCAGGAATTGATTGCCCAGGGCGGGCTGTGGAATTGCGGGGTGTTTGCATTTAAGCTGTCGTACCTGATGGGGATTGTGCAAAAAACGGTTCCCTGTGCGTGCTATGCGGATGTGCAGCGCCAGTATACGGGGTTTGAGGGGACAAGCTTTGACTATGCGGTTGTGGAAAAGGCGGACGGGGTGGCCGTCCTACCTTACCACGGTGAGTGGAAGGATCTTGGGACATGGAATACTTTAACGGAAGTGATGGAGGAGAAACCAATCGGGGATGTGATGGTTTCCGACCAGTGCCGGAACACGCATGTGATTAACGAACTGGGAATCCCCATTGTTGTGATGGGTGCAAACGACATGATTGTTGTGGCAAGCCCGGATGGGATTCTGGTATCGGACAAGGAGCAGAGTTCGTATATTAAAAGGTATGTGGAAGATAGGGATATGCGGCCAATGTTTGAGGAGCGTTCGTGGGGGGAATACCGGGTGCTTGACATGGCGGGCGGGGAGGATGGGATGAAGTCGCTGACCAAGCGGAAAAAAATCCGGGAAGGGGAGCGGATTGCGTACCAGGTACACCAGAACCGGTCGGAGGTCTGGACGGTGCTAAGCGGGAAATGTATTATCACGATCAATGACCGGGCGCATGAGGCGTTTGCGGGGGATACCTATTCCGTCCCCGCAGGGGTAAAGCACGGGCTGTTTGCCGTGACGGACACGGAAGTCCTTGAGGTGCAGGTGGGGAAGGAACTGATCAAGGATGGGACAGAGCTGATCCCAGGGGGGGAGTAGCGGGGG
>CAMWUU010000462.1 GCA_947177515.1 uncultured Lachnospiraceae bacterium | reverse complement strand
CCCGTTCCCAAGGAATTTCCGTCCGCTTTGCTCCCGGAAATCCCTTGGGATGCAGTGCGTGCATTTGCTGGTTTGGGGTTATTTAAAATACCAGTAGTCGAGTTCGTAGCCTTCGCCGTAGAAGATAAGATAGAGGCGGTGGGAGCCGGAAACCGGGGTGAGGAGGGGGCAGCTTTCCTCACGGAATTCTTCTGTCCCGTCCGGTGTGACTTCAAGATATGCGATGGCCTCGCCATCCGGTGAATCCAGACAGAGTTTAATCACACCATATGCGCCTTTATCGGCACGTACACTCGCAGTAAATTCTTTTGCGCCTTGCTCTAGGAAGTTAACACCGGATACGGTTATAAAACTTCCAGTGGTAATCCCGGAAACGATCATATTACCGGAACCAAAATATGTGCTCTGGGAACCGTATTGATTTGTTTCAATACCACCCATGCTCTGCATGGTTTCCGCTTCTGCCTTTTTATATGGGTTTAGGGAAGCGGTGTGCTCCACCCCTGACCTTGTCATGGTAATCGGCATGATTTTCCCATCTTCCCCGATGGAAACTTTATCGATCTGGGTACAGCGATAACCTTTGTCCACTCCCATGTCGCGCTCAAGTAGCTGCGTGTGGTAGGCCATGTACCACTCACCGTTAAATTCAAACATGCAGTGATGGTTGTTGCCATAACAGCCGAAAAATTCACCCGGGTTCTTCATAATGGATCCTTGGTAGGTGAATGGTCCTAATGGGGAATCGCTGGTCATATAGGCAATATGGGCATTTTTAATACCGTATTCTTTTGTGCCAGCCTCATCAACATTCCAGTTTGTGCAGTAGGAATAATAGTAAGTATCACCGATCCTGTTGATGCCGGAATCCTCGAAAAGATAGGGGGGATCAATGGAAACTGGGGTGCCAACAATGCTAATCATGTCCTCCCCGAGCTGTACGGCGCGTGCGGTAGTTGGGTGGGCAAATGCTTCATCCGGGATTCCGCCGCCAAAGTACAGGTAGGCACTTCCATCCTCGTCCACCAGCACAGCCGGGTCAAACAGCCATGTGACATTGCCGCAGTTTTCGGTTTCGCGGGATATTAAAGGATGTCCAAGCGGGTCAGTGAACGGACCAGTCGGTGAGTCCGCTGTCAGGACACCGATGCCCCCGGCACTATTTGCAAAATAGAGGAAAAACTTTATTTTGCTGTTAATCTTTTTGCAGGCGGCGGCCGGTGCCCAGGAATTGTTTGCCCAAGTCGCCGCCCCATTGTACCCGGCAGCGTAGATTGTACCGTGATCCGTCCAGTTAACTAGGTCGGAGGAAGAGATCACACAGATTGACTGGATTTTCCCGTAGGAATTGGTTTTGATTTCCCCCAGGGATTCGTATTCGAAGATATCCCCGGTCATATAGAGATAAACCCTGCCATCGTAAACGAGCGCATACGGATCTGCGCCAAAGCGCTGCGTCATAACCGGGTTATTATAAGTTGCCTTTTTATAGCCTTCCTTTAAGGTGATGCCGTCAAATTTAGCGGCGAGTGCATTGGTATCGGATGCCATGTTGTAGCCTCCTTCTGGTGAATTGTTTGCAGGGGGCGTATCTGCGACAGGGGATTGGGTAGCAGATGGTGTTAAAGTTGCTGGTAATGTCGGCGTGAAATTGTCCGGTTCCCTGTTTTTTAATGTACAGGCGGTGCTATTCATGCTTAATGTTAGCAGGCAGGCCATCAGCACAAGCCCCTTTTTTGGTTTCGGGTTGCGGTACTGCATAAATACCTCCGTTTCAAGACTTTATTTACGCTTATTATAACAGCTTGCAAGAAGGGGGACAATGCGGTATAATTCAATCTAATTGATTTATCCTGCTATTGTGTATTGGAACCCAATCTGATATGTCGTTAAGCGGGGAACCTAACATTGCTTTGCCCCTTCTGCGGGTTAGCAGGCAATGATTTTTATGGGAATGGAAAATAATAATGCCTTGCGCATATACTATAGGATAAGGGCGGGATGGGGTGTTGTGGGATGACGGATGGAGAAGAAAAGGATGGTAACAGGATGGAAGGGATCATTTATCTGGATAATGCTGCAACGACGAGGGTGAGCAGGGGCGTGCTCTCTGCAATGCTCCCATATTTTTGTGAGTCATATGGGAATCCCTCGAGTATTTACGAGTTTTCGGTACAGAGTAAAAAAGCACTGGCAGCAGCCAGGGAGGAGATTGCGGCATTCTTACATTGTGAACCGAATGAAATTTATTTTACTTCGGGAGGGTCGGAATCGGATAACTGGGCGCTGCGCGGGGTGGTTGAGGCGCTGGCAGGAAAAGGGGGGCATATTGTTACAACAAAGATAGAGCACCACGCCGTGCTCCATGCCTGTGAGGCGCTGGAAAAAAAAGGATGCCATATCAGCTATGTGGGGGTGGACGAGAATGGTATTGTAAAGCTTGAGGAGTTAAAACGGGCGATCACCCCAGAAACTGTGTTGATATCCGTGATGGCAGCCAACAATGAAATTGGTACCATACAGCCAATTGAGGAAATTGGGAAGATCGCAGGGGAACGCGGGATTTATTTCCATACGGATGCGGTTCAGGCTTTCGGACATATCCCGCTTGATGTGAAGGCCATGGGGATTGACCTGCTTTCGGCAAGCGCCCACAAGCTAAACGGACCAAAAGGAGTCGGTTTTTTGTATGTGCGCCAGGGGATCCTATTACCGTCTATGGTCTACGGG
>CAMWUU010000461.1 GCA_947177515.1 uncultured Lachnospiraceae bacterium | reverse complement strand
GGTATGAGATGAATGTTTTGCGGGGAATCGATTTTGAAATGGTTGATATTTATTGCTTCCTGATCGAAAACAACAAGGGGGAGCGGGGAAAAATCAATAAGGAAATTCGTGAGTTTATGGATGGGAAGGGATATGAATTTATCGGAAGAATAGTGATTGATGATGTTTTTATTAAGAGAACAGCAAAATAGCAGAGCCGCCATGCTTATATACCTCATATGGATTAAAAAACGGGCGGTCTATGAATTTGAATGTGGTTTCAAAAAAGGTAAGTTTCCAGTGTTATGTAGGATTATCGGGGCTATATTTTGGAAAGGAAACAGGATGATTGCCATGATGAAAAAAACGTCGAAAATTTATGTGGCTGGACATAGGGGAATGGTAGGTTCAGCAATTGTCCGTGAATTGAAAAAACAGGGATATTCTAATATTCTGGTGCGCACGCATGGGGAACTGGATTTAAAACGTCAGGATGCTGTGGAAAAATTTTTTGCGCAGGAAAAGCCGGAATATGTTTTTCTTGCAGCGGCAAAAGTGGGGGGGATTCTTGCAAACCAGAATGCATTAGCAGATTTTATGTATGATAATATATTGTTGGAAATGAACGTGATTCATGCGGCATGGCAGAACGGATGCAGAAAATTAGAGTTTTTAGGTTCATCCTGTATTTATCCGCGGATGGCCGTGCAGCCAATAAAAGAAAGCAGCCTGTTGACCTCTGAGTTAGAAAAAACGAATGAGGCATATGCCCTTGCAAAAATAAGCGGATTAAAATACTGTGAATTTCTAAACCGTCAGTATAAAACAGATTTTATATCGGTGATGCCAACGAATTTATACGGTCCAAATGATAATTATCATCCATTACATAGTCATGTTCTGCCTGCCCTGATCCGTCGCTTCCATGAAGCGAAAATGAAGGGACAGGATACAGTGGTTTGTTGGGGGGATGGAAGTCCACTACGGGAGTTTTTATATGTGGATGACCTGGCTGATTTTTGTGTTTTTCTGATGAATCATTATTCCAGCAATGAAACAATCAATGCGGGAACGGGCAAAGAAGTAAGGATAAAAGATTTGGTAAAACTTGTAGCGCGTGTGGTTGGCTATGAGGGAAACATTGTATGGGATACAACAAAACCAAATGGCACGCCAAGAAAGCAATTGGATGTTAGCAGGGCGAAGGAACTAGGATGGGAGTACAAAACAGAGTTGGAAGAAGGGATACAGCTTACTTATAGGGATTTTCTCAATAATCCATCGAGGGCGGAGCGCTGATTTGTGCGGGATATTGGAGGTGATTGCAAATGAGGATTGTACTTTTATCCGGGGGATCGGGAAAACGCTTGTGGCCATTATCGAATGAGGTGAGATCAAAGCAGTTTTTGAAAGTTGTCCGGGACAAAAATGGAAGGATAGAATCTATGTTGCAGCGCGTATACCGCCAGTTGTGTTTGGCAGGACTGGATGAGGGCATTACGGTTGCGACAAGTATGTCGCAGGTGGAATCAATAAAGGGGCAGTTAGGAGAAAAGGTTTCGGTGGTAGTAGAACCGGAACGCAGAAATACTTTTCCGGCAATTGCACTCTCTGCGGCGCACCTGTTTTTTGAGAAGAATTGTCCACCGGATGAAACAATGGTAGTACTGCCAGTTGATCCGTTTGTGGAAGACAGGTACTTTCGGATGTTGCAGTGGATGGATAGTGTGGTACAGGCAGAAAGGGCGGATATTGTATTAATGGGAGTAAAACCAACATATCCATCAGAAAAGTATGGATATATTATACCAGATTCGACGCAGGATAGGATGGGGTGTAATGAAAATTCTTTAATCCAGTATCATGGTACGGTTTTAAAAGTATTGGAATTTAAGGAAAAGCCGGATGCCCTTGCTGCTCAAGATTTTATTGGGCGGGGAGGACTTTGGAATTGTGGAGTATTTGCGTTTAAGATTTCTTACCTGATAGATATTTTGGATCATACAATTGGGTGTGGGTGCTACGCTGATATTGAACAGAATTATAATAGACTTGAGAAAACAAGTTTTGATTATGCTGTTGTGGAAAAGGCGGAATCGGTGGCAGTTGTCACTTATGATGGGGGATGGAAGGATCTAGGTACATGGAATACATTGACAGAGGTAATGGAAGAAAAGACGATTGGTGATGTATCAATATCGGAGAATTGCAAAAATACACATGTAATTAATGAGCTTGGGATCCCAGTGGTGGTGATGGGGGTTAAGGATATAGTAGTTGCAGCAAGTCCCGATGGAATTTTAGTGTCGGATAAGGAGCAAAGTTCACATATTAAAAAATATATTGAGAGCCGTGACCTGCGTCCGATGTTTGAAGAGCGGTCATGGGGAGAATATACGGTACTGAATATTTCAGTGGATAAGTATGGGAACCGTACCGTAACAAAGAAAAAGACCATTCAAGCTGGTAAAGAAATCGGGGAAACGAAACATCGAAAGCATTTGGAGGTATGGACAATGTTAAGTGGAAGGGCGGTTATTTCTATTAAAGGTAGAAAACATGATGCTTTTTCGGGGGATACTTTTACAATTGAGCGCGGAGTTTTACACAGTTTGCAAGCCAAAGAAGACACCGTGTTGCTGGAAGTCCAGATAGGAACGGGCGAGGATTAATATGTGGTTATCATTTCGGAAGTTTCAGGTTTTATTTTCTGGAAGGCAGAAGCGTCTGCTTTTATTTTTATTTTTTCTAATGTTG
>CAMWUU010000460.1 GCA_947177515.1 uncultured Lachnospiraceae bacterium | reverse complement strand
GTATAAATTATATCCGGCTTCCCAAATTTTTTGCAGGTTTTCCATACCCGGACGGGGAACTGTATAAGATTAAAAATCCTCCCCAACCGGTTTCCCCGATAATTGCTGTTCCTAACAAAGGTATAGCGGATCCCATCCACTTCCTTTTCCATATAAAGTCTTTTATCCGAAATCATATTAATTTCTGTATTGTGTATTTTGCTTGATGTAAATATTCTTACTTCATGTCCTTTCTGCTGCAAATATTTTGAAAAATAGTAATGCCTGACCAGTCCTCCCATGCTTGGGGGAATGGCATAGTGGTTGATAATCCATATTTTCATTTTCCTGTCAATCCCTCCTTTCGGTTCTCTTTTTTGTCATATCATTCACCCATAATGATTCCAACATACAGCAGAAAAAACACCCAATCTAAACACCAATAAAAATCCTGATTGTCTTTTGATCACCAAGGAATTCATAGGGTTGTCCAATAAGAATATGCTGTAAACACTGATGTTCGAATTTTCCGTTACATCACTGTCTTTTAGCTCCATTATTTTCCTTCCTTAATATTATTTAATTACTATCCTGATTGTTCTTATCATAGTCCCCAATTCCCTCCATAATCCAAAATTGCGAAGCGCTTCCAGATTATACTTCATTTTTTCCGGTAGTATCCTCCCTACATACACCTGATCCGCGTCTTCCCCTTCCTTCCCCAAGTCCATGGCCTCATCCTTGTACTGGATACTCGCCTCACTCGTAATCCCGGCTGGTAAAAGCAGCGTAGCCCACATCTCTTTCGTATATTCCTTCACATACTTCGGCACCTCCGGCCTTGTCCCAACAAAACTCATATTCCCTGCCAAAACATCAAACAATTGTGGCAGTTCATCCAGTCGATATTTCCTGAGAATAACGCCAGTTGGTGTAATTCGTCCATCCCCGGATACAGTAACCAAAGTCCCCATCCGATCCGCCCCTGCAACCATAGTCCGAAATTTATGTATCCTAAATTTCTTCCCATACTTCGTTACCCGTACCTGCCTATAAAATACGCCGCCATCGGATTCCATGGCAATCCGTATGCTGATTACCACCATGGGGAGCGCACAGATGATTAACAACACAAGCGCTGCCACAAAATCAAAACACCTCTTTATTCCCAGACTAAACCTCTTTTTACAAAGGATATCATAATATTCCCGGACTTCATCACATTGCATAAGTCTGGGGAGTTCTTCCCATTTTCTCATTACAATTTTCTCCCCACCTTGTTCATCCTGTCTTTTTTCCTATTGGCGGCGCATAAAGATAGGGCTTTACTATCTCTTTGAAATGATACATAATATACTCCACATCCTCATCGGACAACTTTGTATGCAGTGGCAGCGTAATAAGATTTTGGTAATAGGCATATGCGTTTGGAAAATCTTTGATATCCCAACCAAGTCCGCGGTATGCACTCATCATCGGAAGTGGTTTATAATGGACATTCGTGCTGATTCCGCACCTTGCCAATTTATCTATGATTTCCCTGCGCATTTCGTCCGTCGCCCCTGGGATACGTGTTAAATAAAGGTGCCCTGAAGAGGAAAAATCCTGCCCGTCATGGACCAGATGCCCCACACCAAGCTCATCACATACTACGTCATACTGATGGATAATTTCCTTTCTCCTCGCCAGCATCCCCGGATAACGCCCCAACTGCCGCAAGCCGATTGCTGCCATAATATCTGTCATATTGCATTTATACCATGGGCCAACTATGTCATATTCCCATGCCCCCGCCCTGTTTTTCGCCAGGGCATCCTTGGTCTGCCCATGAAGGCTAAATAACTGGTACTGATAATAGATTTTTTCATCCTCTATCCCCGGTATTTTCCTCCAAGTAGAAGCTCCCCCTTCCGCAGTCGTAAAGTTTTTTACCGCATGGAACGAAAAACTGGTAAAATCTGCGATTTCCCCTGCTATTTTTCCATGTCTTACTGCCCCCAGGGAATGGGCACTGTCCGCACATACGGCCACCCTGCCAAGTGCATTCTGTATCCTCATGCCAAGTCCCAAATTCCCCCCTGGGCAATAAAGTGCTTTTTTCTTGTTGACAGCCTGGTAAATGCGCCCATAATTACAAAGGATCCCCCCTATGTCCACAGCCAGGATGGCTTTTGTCCTCGGTGTGATTGCCGCCTCCATACTTTCATAATCCATCTCCACAGAATCCTGCTGTGAATCAATGAAAATAGGGGTTGCCCCCACATGGAGGATAGCGGAGGCGGAAGCGGTGTAAGTATATGCGGGTACAATCACTTCATCGCCTTCCCCAATCCCAAGGATCCGAAAATTTAGTTCCTCCGCCGCTGTTGCAGAATTTAAGCATACTACTTTTCCTGTATGGCAAAAGGATGCCAATTCCTTCTCCAACTGCTTAGTCCTAGGCCCCGTTGTGATCCAACCAGAACGGAGTGTTTCTACTACTTCATTGATTTCTGAATCAGAAATATCCGGCGGGCTGAATGGAATTTCCCGTCTTGGTACTTCATTATGATTTTTCATTTTTAACCTCATTTATCCTACTTTTAAGCCTAAAATAATCTTTTATACGCAAAAAAGGGCAGGCTCCGCCACCCCATCAAATCTGTACAGAATTTCCCTCCCCGGTTCCTTCCTCCATCTTCCATGGCCATCCTTCCCTTTAACCGATATCGATTCCGGGATGCGGCAATGCGACAATTCCGGAAAGATATCTATTTTCCCCA
>CAMWUU010000459.1 GCA_947177515.1 uncultured Lachnospiraceae bacterium | reverse complement strand
GGGTGGACATGTCCATATGACGGGACCGGCGGTGGAAGTGTTCTGGGGAGAATTATAAATATTTGTAAATTTTTGACAGAAAGGAATTAAAACATGGCAAGAGTGAATGAAAATTTTTTGAAGCTGCCGGGAAGCTATTTGTTTTCTACAATTGGAAAAAAGGTGAAGGAATACCAAAAAGCAAATCCGGACAAGAAAGTAATTAGACTTGGGATTGGGGATGTGACACTGCCATTACCGGAAGCGGTGGTTAAAGCGCTGCATACGGCGGCGGATGAGATGGCGGTCAAGGAAACGTTTCGCGGGTATGCGCCGGATCTTGGGTATGAGTTTTTGCGCAGCGCGGTGGTGGAGCATGATTTTAAGAGCCGCGGGGTGGAACTTTCTATCGATGAGGTATTTATCAGTGACGGGGCGAAGAGTGATTCTGCCAATATCCAGGAGATTTTTGCCGCTGATTCTAGGATCGCCGTCTGTGATCCGGTCTATCCGGTTTATGTGGATTCTAATGTGATGGCAGGAAGGACGGGAAGCTATGATGCCAAGACCGGGCGCTTTAGCAATGTGATTTACATGCCTTGTACGGCGGAGAATAATTTTGTGCCAGAATTACCTGGGGAAACACCGGATATTATTTATTTGTGCTTCCCGAATAATCCAACCGGTGCGGCACTGAAAAAGGATGAACTGCAAAAATGGGTGGACTACGCTAACGAAAAGAAGGCGGTTATTATTTTTGATGCGGCTTATGAAGCGTATATTACGCAGTCTGATGTGCCACATAGTATCTATGAATGTGAGGGCGCTAAGACCTGTGCAGTTGAGCTGCGCAGTTTCTCGAAGAATGCGGGTTTTACTGGTACGCGCTTGGCCTATACGGTTGTGCCAAAGGAACTTACAGTGGATGGTGTTGCACTTGGCGCTCTCTGGGCAAGACGGCATGGGACAAAATTTAACGGTGCGCCCTATATGATCCAAAGGGCAGGCGAGGCGGTTTACAGTGAGGAAGGAAAAAAACAGGTTGCGGAAATGGTCGGCTATTATATGAGGAACGCAAAGGTGATTTTGGATGGTCTGAAAACGGCGGGTTATACGGTTTCCGGCGGTGTGGATTCCCCCTATATTTGGCTGAAGACACCGAACGGTATGGGTTCCTGGGAGTTTTTTGACTATCTGTTAGAAAATGCGGATGTGGTCGGTACGCCGGGGGCAGGGTTTGGACCAAGCGGCGAGGGCTATTTCCGGCTGACAGCGTTCGGGTCGTATGAAAATACGCTTGAGGCGGTTTTGCGGATCAAAAAGTTAGGTTCATAATGGGGGATGTATCTGTCCAAGATTTTCTGAAACTATGATTTATTTTGTATCCTCTTGCTTTTGATATTAAGATATGGAAGAAAATACAAATATGAGCGGTAACAAAAAATACAGAAATAATTTAAAATAGGAAATATTGTAATTAAATGTAAGATTTCCCCGCCAGACAGCACAGACGAAAGAAATAGCAGAATAGATAGACACAGGAAAGCTTTAGTTAGGAATGTCTGCCGGGGAATGTTATTTTAGAATAATTCAGATAATTTCTGCATTTCTTCTGCCTTGGTGTGATGCATTACGTGGGTGTACAGATCAAGCGTCAGCTTTATACTGCTATGTCCTAAGAATTCCTGAACTACCTTGGCGGAAATGCCATTCTCAAGTGCGCGTGTTGCAAAAGTGTGGCGCAGGCAGTGTGGCGTAATGCTAGGGAATTCGATATCGTCACGGTTGATTTCTGTGACGATCCGTTTTAGTATGCGGCAGAGCTGCAGGTCGCTGTACGGGGAGCCGTCCGGGCGGGTGAAGACAAGTTTCCCGAGTACCGCATATTCGTTTGCGCGTGGCATGCGCCCTGCAAGTTTCTTTTTTTCCTGGAATTTTTGGAGCTTCCTTAAACGCTCGGCTATTTTTGGAAGCATCGGGATTGTCCTTAAACTCTTAGAAGTTTTTGGAATATCCTTATAAAATTTTCCATTTGGATCTCTTTTTAAAATTTCTTTGACATTTACTTCATTTTTCTCAAAATCAACGTTCTCCCATGTAAGCCCGGTGATTTCGCCCAGACGCATACCGGTTGCCAGTGCGAAAATAACCAGTTCCTCGATTTCATTGCCAACAAGGTAGCGCAGCAGGATATCCTGTTCCGCACGCGTAAGTACATGACGTTCCTGTTTTTGTCGTCCGCGTGGTAGGATAATATGGTCAATCGGGTTTTTCTGGATCAGTTCAAGACGGTATGCGTGGCGGAACATGTTGGTGACCAGCGCGTGAACCAGGGTGATGGTTGATTTGGAGTAGTCATTTTTTGCCAGCTCGTTGTAAAAAACCTGGATTTCCTGGCTTGTGACTTCCGAAAGTTTGCGGTCACCTAGGAACGGCTCGATGTACAGGTGGAAAATTTTGTTGTAGCTGTCCAGGGTTCCTTTTTTTACTGTGGTTGCTTTGAAGTTGTCAATCCAGTAGGTGTACCACTCCGAAACAAAAAAATCCTGTTTCCTGCTGATCACGAGTGCAGCATCCTTGCCCTGCATCAGGCTTGCAAATCTTTTAGTACTCATAATTCTTATCCTCATTTCTGCGCGGCAGAATTTGTTTTTTTGACCCGCCGGGCTGCCGCGCTTTCCCGGAAACTATAGCCAGAATATGGATAAGCGATAGTTAATGTATTATTACACCGCCGACCCGAAAGTATCCACAAATATAATACCAAAT
>CAMWUU010000458.1 GCA_947177515.1 uncultured Lachnospiraceae bacterium | reverse complement strand
CCCAAATACCATGTCGTACCCGTCGTTTCCATAGTTAAGGGAACGGTTCACGCGGCTGATTGTGGCGGTTGATGCGCCAGTATGGTCAGCGATTTCAAGATAAGTGCGTTTAGCGCGCAACATGCTGGCAACTTCGAAACGCTGTGAGAGGGAGAGGAGTTCATTGACGGTACAGATATCTTCAAAAAATCGATAACATTCCTCCCGGTTCCCCAAGCTTAAAATTGCGTCGAAAAGATTGTCAACGGCTTCATTGCGGATGTTTTTGCTCATATATATCCCTCACTTCCTGAAAATAAAATTCTTTTTTATCTTTTATATCTGAATTATGTAACAGTACAATTTTACCACTACACAGAACTAAAGTAAAGTATTTTTTTAAAAATTTATAAATTAGCCGTAAAATGTCAGGGGATGAATATAATCTGGTTTTGGTTATTACGAGGGTGGGTAATCGGGACTGTATTTTTGGGAATAATGATAATTACCAGAAAGCATGTTACAGATTGTATGTTTTATAATATAATAAGTGCTTTGTTTATTAAACTATTATGGATTGGATTTAAGATGTTGGTTATAGATTTGGCGAATGGGAGGGAGTGTTCAAAAGAGTTGTGAATTGGGAAAAACAGGAATCCATGTTTGTCCGCCTCGTCCATAACAAGTTCTGGACAAGGGAAAGCAGATATGGTAAAATCTGAAATAAGTCTTGCCTTGGCGGGATATTAAGTCCTGGCAGGAAGCAGTTAGTGCAATAGGGTCATTGTAATCCCGCCGGATTTAGATAGTGGTATACCTCATTTGTATGGAAGAAAGAAAAAATGGGCGGGACAGATTATATTGGAAAAATAATGCTGGAAAAAATATATGATCCGGCGGGAATGGGGATTGAGATGAAAAAGGGTCAGGAGCTGATCGGGGTTGTAGAATATGTAAATTTTCCAAATAAGGGGATGGTATTTGTAAAGGAGTCGGATGGGGAGGCGGGTATGTCAAAACTATCCGGGGAAGAGAAAGAAGAAGCAGATAAAGAGCCTAAAAATTGTACCCAGGTTTGTGTAAAAGGTGTTTTGCCGGGTCAGACGGTAAAGTTTCGATTGAAAAAAAATAGTTCCGGGAAAAAAGAGGGGACGCTTCTTGCGGTGATCACACCAAGCGAGCGGGAGGGAAGGATTCCGCCGTGCCCGCATTTTGGTAGCTGTGGTGGCTGCACTTACCAGACGATGCCTTATGAGGAACAACTTCGTCTGAAGGAGGAACAAGTAAAACATCTGCTGAGGGAATTTTTGGAGGACAAAACTTTTTGGGAGGGGATTCTTAAAAGTCCAGTGGAGTTTGCGTACCGCAACAAGATGGAATATTCTTTCGGGGATGAGGAAAAGAATGGTCCGCTGACTCTTGGTATGCATAAAAAGGGCAGTTTTTACGATGTAGTAACAACAAGCCAGTGTAAAATTGTACATGAGGACTTCAACCTGATTTTGAATGCAGTGCTTAAGCTGGCAGAAGAATTTGGGCTGACCTACTACCATAAAATTACTCATTCCGGCTATCTTAGGCACCTGCTTGTGCGCCGTGCGGTTAAAACGGGGGAAATCCTGGTACATTTGGTGACGACTTCGCATTATGGTATGGACAGGGAAAATATTTATGGCGGATCGGGTGGGGAACTTGCAGGGAGCCTTCCGGGGGAAGAGGAAGAATTCCTTGCTGCCCTTGAACACTCGATTAGGGTTCTGCCGCTTGTAGGCAGTATCAAGGGGATTCTTCATATTGTAAATGACCGTGTGGCCGATGCGATCTTGGCAGATTCTGTGGAGATTTTGTATGGGGAGGATTTCTTTTATGAGGAATTGCTTGGTATGAAATTTAAAATTTCCACATTCTCGTTTTTTCAGACGAATTCTTTGGGGGCGGAAGTGCTCTATGGAAAAGTAAGGGAGTATTTCGGTGAAACAAAGGATATGGTAGTATTTGATTTGTACAGTGGCACTGGCACAATTGCGCAGCTTCTTGCGCCGGTGGCCAGAAAAGTGATTGGTGTGGAGATTGTTGTGGATGCGGTTAATGCGGCGCGGGACAATGCGGCGTTAAATGGTCTGTCCAATTGTGAATTTATTGCCGGGGATGTGTTAAAGGTTTTGGATACCGTACAAGAGAAGCCGGATTATATCGTATTGGATCCGCCTCGGGATGGTGTCCATCCAAAGGCACTTGAGCGGATTATAGCATATGGGGTGGAGCGGATGGTGTATATTTCATGTAAGCCAACAAGCCTAGCACGGGATTTAAAGGTGCTTTGTAAGGCGGGTTACCATGTGGAACGGGTTTGCATGGTGGATATGTTCCCGGGGACGGTGAATGTGGAAACGATATGTTTATTGTCCAAACTTAATATTGAGCATCATGTTGAGGAGGAGCTGGATATGGACTAGATGGATTTGACAGTGGCGGAGAAGAAGGCGACTTATGAGGGGATTCAGTATTATGTGCTGGAGCATACGGGCTTAAAAGTTAGTACCAAACAGCCCCAATGCCCACCGGATAAAGGAATTGTGTACTCACTAAAAACGAACCTATAAATAATTGAAAGTAGTATTTGAATATCTGAATAATTAGATAGTATAAATTGATAGTATTCTGCCAGAGGTATGGAACGATGGGCAACAACGTATTGTTAAATAAAATTTCTTTTGAAGCAGGTTCTTTGGAAACAATGATTGAAAGGCTTTTTAAAACAATGAACTCCATAGATC
>CAMWUU010000457.1 GCA_947177515.1 uncultured Lachnospiraceae bacterium | reverse complement strand
AAGGTGAAGAGGATCTTGCGGATCAGGTTAAGAACCAGTATTCGGGAATGTCGCAGGAAGACATAGGAGAAACGCAAGAAAAAGAAGAGTGTGCTGGACAGGAAAAAACAATGCAGGATGGGCAGGATTCCCAAAATGAGGAGGACAATACAGAGGTTAAAGAACGGGAAGCTGGGCGGCTGAAAACAAAAGTGTGCGCATTTATCAAAAAACTGCTCCATCTTTATGAAAAGGTCAGGGAAATATTGAGGGGCATTACAGAAAAAATATCGGCGGGGAAGATAAAAGTTTCCAGGATTAAAGCGTGTGCGCAGATGGTTTTCGATTTCCTGCGGGATGAAGAAAATAAAAACGGGATAAAATATACGGGAAAATCGATTTTGCGGTTGCTAAAACATGTTTTTCCGTATAGAATAGAAGGAGATATTGTGTTTGCAACGGGCGATGCGTATTCTGAGGGACGTGTCCTTTCTGTACTTGGCCTGTTGTATCCGCTGTATGGGAGGAGGCTAAAGATTTCTGCAGATTTTACAGCGGATGCATTCCGGCTGGAAGGGCAGCTTAAGATAAAGGGCAGGGTGCGCCTTGGCACGATTTTATGGATTGCGTTTAGGCTGTGGAGGAAGGGAAAAATTATGCGTCTGATCTCTGCGGCAAAAGAGTTGAAACATAAGCTGATGACATCGGCTTTGTAGGATAGAAGGAGGATTTAGAATGGCAGACGGAAAATTCAGCAGTACGGTTAGCGCCCTGTTCCAGGGGATGGAGGCGTTTTTGACGACAAAGACGGTGGTTGGCGACGCTGTAAAATTTGATGATGGCACGATTATCCTGCCGCTTGTGGATGTGAGTTTTGGCATGGGTGCGGGGTCATTTGTAAATGGAAGCAAGGATAATTCGGGCGGCGGGATGAGCGGGAAAATGGCTCCGAGTGCAGTACTTGTGATCCAGAACGGACATGCCAGGCTGGTTAATGTAAAGAACCAGGATGCACTGACAAAGATTTTTGACATGGTGCCGGATCTGGTGGACAAGTTCACAAAGGATGATGCGACAAAGGAACAGGAGAAGGAAACCGACGAGCGGGCTGCAAAGATTGTAGCGGAGTCGGAAGCAGTTAAGTAATGGATGTGCGGATGGAAGTCATTTAGCCGGGGACTGCACGCAAAAAATAGAATGATGTAAATAGACCACGCAAACAGGCGGAAAAAAGAAAAAAAGAAAAAATTGAAATTTTGCTTGCAAAATATCTTACCATCTGTTAAAATAACTTTTGTTTGCAGGTCAGGTGTGAAATTTGTACCATAAGTGCAGGACGTGGCCTGATTTTGATTTAAGGAGGTGTTTGTCCATGGCGAAATGTGCAATTTGCGATAAAGCTTCCCTGTGGGGTTCCCAGTTAAGCCATTCCAGAAGCCAGTTGAGCAGGCGTGCGAAGAGGATGTGGAAGTCCAACGTGAAGCATGTTAAGGTAAAGGTGAATGGCGGAACGCAGAGAATGTATGTTTGTACAGCCTGCCTAAGATCCGGCAAGGTGGAGCGCGCATAGTGCTGGGAGCAGAAAACCAGTAAAAGGTGTCAAGAAATTGACACCTTTTCTCATGTGCGGGTACATGTTTGCAAAAAATTATTTTAACAGTCCGAGAACAGATGATAGCTGAGCACAAACAGGAAAATAATCAAAAAGATTGCGAAAAGGCCGCTGCTGATAAAGAGCATGATGGTCATGCCGACAGCGACCCAGAATAGAATGAAACCGATCATCCGCTTCATAAGCGGCCTCCTTTTTGGCCTGTATTATTATATTATATGCGTCCCGCATGCAGATATGTGAAGGGGTGCCGGGAAGTTAGAAAAATTTCCTAGGGTCCGTAGGAAAAAGTTGTTTTCATTTTTGGAAAAATAGGGTATAATGTTTTTAAAAGGGCGGGTGTGGGCAGCAGGCGCGGCTTTTCCATCCTGCCGCGGATAAAAAAGAAACGGGAGGGCTATTTATGAATAATGGGATGATGAACACCAAACTTGGCGAGATTGCCGTTGATACGGCAGTGGTTGCGAAATATGCAGGTTCCTCTGCGGTGGAGTGTTTCGGCGTGGTGGGCATGGCTTCTATCAGCATGAAGGATGGCTTAGTCAAACTCCTGAAGCGGGACAACCTAACGCATGGCGTAGGTGTCACGATTAAAGACAACAAGATCATCATTGATCTCCATATCATTGTCTCCTACGGTGTCAGTATTTCTGCGGTTGCCGAGAACTTAATCAGCAATGTGAAATATAAAATCGAGGAATTTGCAGGGCTTGAGGTTACGAAGATTAATATCTTTGTGGAAGGTGTCCGCGTTATAGATTGATTGAGGAAGGAGGGGCAGAACAGGTGAATCTGAATACGGTAGATGCATCGCTGTTGCAGAAAATGTTTCTTGCAGGGGCAAAAAGTATTGAGGCAAAGAAGGAATATATCAATGAATTGAATGTTTTCCCAGTGCCGGACGGCGACACTGGAACAAATATGACATTGACAATCATGTCGGCCGCAAAGGAGGTTGGGGCAATACAAGACCCGGATATGAAATCGCTCGCGAAAGCGATTTCCTCCGGTTCCCTGCGCGGTGCAAGGGGCAATTCGGGCGTTATTTTATCGCAGCTTTTCCGTGGGTTCACAAAGGTTGTGAAGGAGCATGAAATAATTGATGTGCCGGTTATGGCAGCGGCGTTCCAGAAGGCGGTGGAAACCGCTTACAAAGCGGTTATGAAG
>CAMWUU010000456.1 GCA_947177515.1 uncultured Lachnospiraceae bacterium | reverse complement strand
ATGGCTGACCATTATCGATGGTGCAAAGGGTGCGCCGTCCCAGATGCGAAGGCTCAATGAGTACCTGGCTGAGGCGGGTTATACCGAGGAGGATTTTAACCGGGATACCCTGGAATCCGGTGTGGAAGGTGTGCTTCCGACTTATTTTACGATACCGCTTGAGTACACACTTGAAGCGGACGGCCTGAAGGTGCGTATCCCAGTGGAACATATCGAGGAGAACGGCGACGGAAAATTATACCGCATCCAGGTTTTGCGCTATTTTGGGGCTTCGGATATGGCGGATGCGGACGGGGGATACATGCTGGTTCCGAATGGTGCGGGTTCCATTATATACTTTAATAATGGAAAAACGGATGCGTCCGCATACAGCCAGTATGTTTATAATATTGACCCAGTGTCGGCGGAGTACTTGGTAAGGGAAAATCTTGAGGCGGTGAGGATGCCGGTTTTTGGGTTGTATTATAAAAATACGGATACTGGCGTTTTCGCTGTGATTGAGAAAGGCGACAGCCATGCGATGATCAATGCAAATGTGGCCGGTTCCCTGAACTCCTATAATTATGCTTATCCAACATTTATTGTGCGCGGTTCCGATACGCTGGCAATGTTTGGTACAACAGGAAATGCGGCGGATCTGCCAATTGTGGAGCCAGAGATTTATGGCACGGACATTATTGTGCGTTACAGTTTCCTTGAAAATGGCAAAGCCGATTATTCCGGTATGGCAAATTACTACCGCGCAAAATTGGTTAGTGACGGCATCTTGCAGCGTCTTGCAAAAGCTTCTGATATCCCATTCTACATGGATTTGATCGGCGGCGTAAAAGTGGATGCGAATGTCCTTGGGATTTCCTATCTTGATGTTTTCCCGATGACCACTTATAAGGAAGCGGAGAGTATTGTGGATGATCTGGCTGCCGGTGGTGTAAACCGTTTGGTACTTAATTACCAGGGCTGGTTTAATGAAGGGTATTACCATGATGCGGCAAGCAAGATCAAGCTGGTAAAGGAACTTGGGAGTAAGAAGGAACTTGAGAGGCTGACGGATAAAGTCGAGAGTGCGGGCGGAAAACTCTACGGTGATGTTGCGTTCCAGAAAGTATCCTTTATTGCGGATAATTACAATTATACACGGGAATCGGCGCGCTATTACGGCGCGGGTTATACCCTGTCTTTCGGGCAGGTCAGCCCGGTTACCCTGCGCCAGACCTACGCCTTAGGGTACAGCGAAACCCTGTACAATGTGATTTCGCCAAAATTCCTGGTTCGCTATATTGATAAATTTGCGGATAAGATAGGCAAGTATGATATTTCTGGTATCTCACTTAGGGATTTGGGCGACCTGCTTACTTCCGACAAAAAACGCACGGAGATTATCCTTCGTGAGCAGGCAAAGGAAATTGTTAAGGGTCAGTTTGAAAAACTGGAAAATACTGGAAAACAGTTAATGGTAAGCGGTGGCAATGCCTATACCTGGGCTTACACCGATGACCTAATCAACATTCCGGTTTCCGGGAACCGCTATCTTATTATTGACGAGGATGTCCCGTTCTATCAGATGCTTGTGCATGGTTATATTGATTATGCGGGGCAGGCAATCAACCTGAATGATTCCTTTAACCGTGTGGACAGCGTGCTGACCATGGTGGAATATGGTTCGGCTCCGCATTTTACCTTTACCGGCAAGCAGTCGAGTGAGATGAAATATACGGGACTGAACAGCCTGTACAGTACAACTTACAAGAACCAGACGGATGCCGTGGGAACGGAAACAGTTTTCTCATGGGATGAACTTGCCAAGAGTGTATATGCCGAGGTTAACGGTGCACTTAAAAATGTGACGGATGCGGAGATCGTAAAACATGAGGTACTTTCTTCCGGCGTGGTAAAGGTGGAGTACAGCAACGGTGTGACAATCTATGTCAACAAGCAGGCAGTGGCGGCGGATGCCGACGGTGTGCAGCTTGCGGCGAAATCCTATGAGGTAAGGGGGGCAGCGAGATGAAAAAGAAAAAGGGAATGACCTTAACGGGAAAACGCGCGGTTGTCGGACTGCTCTTTATCTCCCCGTGGATTGTCGGGTTCCTTGCGTTCTATGTGCGCAGTTTTATTATGACAATCCAGTTTGCCCTCTCCGAGGTTACGGTAAATCCGGGTGTTGGCGGTTATTCGTTACGCTTTACGGCACTGGAGAATTTTGTATACGAGTTTACAAAGCATCCAAAATTTTCACAGACGCTTGTGACCTCATTGCAGGACATTTTGATTGATGTACCGCTGATTGTTTTCTTTAGCTTGTTTATGGCTTTGCTGCTGAACAAGAAATTTCCGGGAAGAACCCTGGTGCGCGCCATTTTCTTTATCCCGGTTATTATGAATGCTGACGCGATTGTTTCTGCCATTGAGATGGCTAGAAGCGCAATGATGGGCGGTGTTTCAGCCACATCGGCAGCGATTGCGGAGTCCTCTTCAAGCGGTGTCAATATGGATTATTACCTATCGCTGTTTAAGGAGCTGGCTCTGCCGGATTCCCTGCTTGATTATGTGGTTGGGGCAATCGGGCGCATCAATGATATTATTTCGGCTTCCGGTGTGCAGATTGTAATCTTTATTGCGGCGTTGCAGTCAATCCCATCCTCCCTCTACGAGGTGGCTAAGATTGAGGGGGCAACGGGGTATGAAACATTCTGGAAGGTTACCTTTCCGATGGTGTTGCCGCATATTATTACAAATATTGTGTATACCGTGGTTGATTCGTTCACAAATAGCC
>CAMWUU010000455.1 GCA_947177515.1 uncultured Lachnospiraceae bacterium | reverse complement strand
GGGCGACGGAAAACCGGTCGGGCACAGCGGTTTCCAAATTCTGTAATTTTCATTAACTTGCGATCCTTCCTTCGGTGTGGATCCGGCGGTGCCGGAGCCGAAATATTGCAATTAACATCTGGATTTTGCATTTGCATCAGTGGTTGCACATGTTCAGGAACATGTGCGTAAAAACATAATTTTCGAGTAAATATAATAGCAGAAAACAAAAAATATGCAAGAAAAAAATTATTAAAAATATAGGAAGAGAAAGATTTAGAATGTGGGCTGTAATCATTTTGCATTTTTGGATAAAAACGTTTATAATTAGGAAAAAGAACCTGATCCGGCATGGATGGAGGCGGGGGGAATCAGAATGAATATTTGTATGGTGGTAAGTTATGATGGCAGCCGCTTTGCGGGATGGCAGAAAAATGGAAATACTGGGGGAAAGAGGGCTATCCAGACAGTATTTGAGGAAATATTATCGGATTATTTTTTGCAGGAAGTGCATGTGCAGGCTGCGGGTCGTACAGATGCAGGGGTGAATGCCTTTGGACAGGTGCTGAATTTTCATCTTTCTGGGAGAACGGCAAAAGTTGCAGGATGGAAGGAAAAATGGGCGGCGGGGAGAGGGGAGGAGCTTTGCCGCCCGCTTAATCTTTATATGCGCCAGAAACTCAAAGGGGAGGAGGTCGGGGCAGTGGCCATCCGCCTTGTAAAACCGGTGCATCCGCGCTTCCATAGCCGTTTTGACGCTGTGGGGAAAACCTATGATTATTATTTTGACGAGAGGGAACGACCCAATGTTTTTTCGCGTGCATATGCATTCCCGGCAGGACAGACGCTTGATCTTTCTGCAATGAGGCAGGCAGCGGAATATTTGGTTGGGACGCATGATTTTATTATGTTCTCGTCGGTTCGGGCGAACGGTGAGGGGACATTTTCTGGGCAGTCCATTAAAAAGCCCGATGGAAGGCGGGATACCGTGCGCACCATTGCGGGTATAGATATTGGACGTGTGGATGGGTTATATCCTCCCTGCGGTCTTGTCCGGTTTTCAGTGACGGGGGATGGGTTTTTGTACCATATGGTAAGAATTCTTGCAGGTACGCTTTTTGAGGTGGGGTGTAAAACCCGTGCGCCAGAAAATGTAAAAAAACTGCTTGAAAGTGGTGTGCGTGCGGATGCGGGGGTACTCCTGCCAGGCAATGCACTCTTTTTGCGCAGGGTGTATTACCATGAAAAGGTGTTATTGACAAAATTACAGGAAGGTGTATAATATTTGTATAAAAAGACGGAGGAATGGAAATTCTTTACAGAGAATCCATCGACGCGCATGGTGTGGGCGTTGCCGCCATGCCGCGGTAATTTCAAGGACAATGCCAGAAAAGAGGGAACGATGAAAAAGAGGATTTGGAGCCTTTTGCTCTGCCTTATGCTGGTGTGCGCAGGTTTTGCGAGCTGCGGAAGTAAGGATGATGCTGCGGGCGCTGCACCGGAGGAAATGGTAAGGGTAAAACTAAAGGAGTTTGCGGACAAAGTTTCGGACGCATTGTCAAAGGGCAGCTCAAATGCGTTTTCCTTTGAAAAAGCGGGGTGTGATGTGACATTTGACCTTTCGCTTGAGGAACAGATCGCCGCGGCCTACGGTCTGACTGGGTTGAACTCGATTGGTTTAAAGGCGAATGTGGACGTGCAGGATAGTGCGTGCATGCATGCAGAGGGCAGTCTTTCGCTGAATGGTGAGGATGTGATTGCAGCGGATCTTGTAACGGATAAGGAGAATGTATATTTAAATCTCCCAGCCTACTCGGATCAATACATGGGTATTTCTTATAAGGAAGTTTTAGGGAAATCGCTGGAGGACTATACAGCCGAGCTTGCAAAGGTAAACGAAGGTATGCCTTCGGCAAAAGATCTGCTTGAAATGTGGAACAGTTTTTCTAACAAATTTATTGAGTCCTTCATTTACCAGGGGATGGAGAAGAAGCAGGACATCGGTACAGGAGATTACAAACTGACGGGAGATAAGTATATTACGGATGCCAAGTCGGAGGACATCGATGAGGCGTTCCAGTTGTTAATGGAAGAACTGAAGAAATTCCCGAAAGTTAATGTGCAGGAATTTGCACCAATTACTGCGGATGTTGATACATTCCATGTGAATTATTATGTGGGGAAGAAGAACGAGTATGCATGGGAAATTGAGGGCGTAAAGGGAGAAACGAAAAGCTCCGTGGTTTTTGTTTCGACAAAGAAGGGTTTCTGTCTTTACGTGATTGATTTAGAAGGCAAGGAAGAAACAGTGGTATATTCGCAGAAGGAATCCGATAAAAAAGGCAAGGTTATGATCTGCGCCGAGGATAAGGAGATTGTGGTTTCGTATGATAACCTGACAGAGAATTCTGTTGACCTTTCCACGACAGTTGACGGTATGGCATTAAAGTTCAAGCTGCGCTCGGAGGATGGGAAGGTATCGGTTGATTTTGATGTGAATATGTTGGGGATCATTTTGACGGGGAAATTGGAGAGCACGGAGAAGGAACTGAACCTGGATGCTTCCGTTTCCATGTCGGGTCTAAAAATGGGGACAATGGCCCTGAATGTAAAAGCGCGTGATTTTGCTTCCTACACGGTGCCATCGTCGTATATGGATGCAGAAGAATGGAGTGCTGCTTTTGACCAGGAAAAACTGGTGGGTGATTTGAGCCAGTTGATGATGAAATTCCCGTTCCTCATGGATATGATGGAGTAGTTTATCACGTCGGGCAAGGTAGAAGCGGATTGACTG
>CAMWUU010000454.1 GCA_947177515.1 uncultured Lachnospiraceae bacterium | reverse complement strand
TTACTGCACTGTATGCTAATTATCTGTTTCTTAGTTAAAATTATATAAGCCCCGCCTCCTTATACTCACGAGGAATGAAATTTGCCGCCAATTCCCAGTGTCTTTCGCGCGTAAGTCGGGTTACTTGGTAAGTTTTTGCGATTGTCAGTATAAATCATTAAGAATTATTTTATTCAGACAGAATTATGCTTTATCTGTACCTACTTTGCTAAATCCTGCCTTCAGCCCGATTTCCCTTGAAAAACTCACATAAAGCGACTATAATAAAATGGAATGAAATTCAGAAAGGAGTTCCCTATGTGGTGCCCAAAATGTAAAAATGAATACCGTGCAGGGATTACGGTATGCGCGGACTGTGGAACGAAGCTGGTTGAGGTTCTTGACCGGACAGAAGAAGATTATGAGCTGCTGCACGCTTTTGCCGATGAAGCGGATGCAAAAAAACTGGTTTCCTATCTCGAATATTCCGGTATCCAATCCCATTGCAAATGGATGGAGGAAGAATCCGTATCCGGTGTCTTCGTTGATAAAAAGGATTACAAGCAGGCACGCAAAGCATTTTCCGCCTTTTTCACAGTGGAAACGGCAGAACAATATGAAAAGCTGCTTGCAACAGAACAAGCCTCCTTCCTGTCCGATGCCGGGGAGGAGGACGGGGATGATATCGATGGCACAAAACCGGATGAGGATGGGGAAGAGAAAGAAGAAATAATGGAAGAAATCCGCTCCGCTGTATCTTTTGCCAAACAGGGAAGCTATGTTTCAAAGGCAGATAAAAGTGCGGATTACCGCTCCTCTGCGGTTACATTCACACTTTTTGGCGTGGTGGGTCTGATTGTGATGGGAATGCACTGGGCAGGTGTTTTCACGTTCTTTTCCACCCTCTCCTCCGTAATTGTCACTGTGCTGTTTCTTGGTTTCCTGCTTGTCGGAATCGATAGTTTTCTCCGTGCCAAAAAAGCGAAAGTGGAATCCGTGGAGGAGGAGCGTTTTATTGCGCAGATAAAAGCATGGCTTGAACAGAACCTGACTTTCGAGGCGCTTACGGCTGCCGATCAGGCCGATCTGTCAAAAGAAGCTAATTTCCTGAATGAGATGAATGAGATGAAAAAGATTATAACAAAACAATTCGGCGAACTGGATCCAGCCTTTCTGGAACAGTTCACCGAAGAGTATTACAATGAGCATTTTGATAACCTGTAAGCTATTTTTCCTTTTCCGGTACCAAAAATTCCTCCACCAAATCAAATGCCGCATCGGTGATATTGGGCTGGAGGCTTTCCTTGGCATCGTTTACGGTTACGCTGATATGGTTATTCCCTTCATACCAGGTATATACTGTATTCACAAAATCCATGCGGCTGATTTTAATATCGGCCGCTTCTTTTCCGGTCAGGACGATATCCCTTAAGGTAAGCTGGTATTGGATTTCTAGGATTTCTCTTTCCTTCGCGGTAATCCTTTGTATCTTTAATCCCTTCACCGTCGCCTTTTTGGCATGGTAAGCGGATTTCCAATGTTCCTCCAAGTTTTCTTTCGTGTAGACCGAAGAAAGAACCGATGCCAGCAGCCCATATTCCTGTGCTTCATCCACCCCGTCGATAATAACCTGGATATTGGAAACCGCATTTTGCCCGTCCGCCCTTTTTGCCTGTGCAGAAAATACTATGCGCTCCTTTCCCTTCTCTAAGATATCCACTTCATAATCCTCTGGCAGGCTAACCGAATAATTCCCGATCTTGTGCGTGCTTTTTTTGTATTTTGTTTCTGTCACGGTCAGGCACAGTTCATCCTGTGCAAGAATATACTCCGCGTATTTCACACGGCTTTTTTCCCATTTTTTATACAGCGATTCACTTTGGAACGCATACGCACGCACAAGGTAGGAGTCCGCGCGTTTCGCTGTAAAATTCCCGTCCTGGTCAACTGACGCATCCGTAACGGTTTTCCCCTGTTCAGAAAGCACTTCATAATGGATATAGTTCCCTGCATTCTGGTTGGTACCCGCAACAGTTTTGCAGGTATAGGTAAGCGCATAAGCCTGATTTTTGTGAAGTGCATTCTTCTGTACATCCCTAATGGAGAGCGTGATGGACTTGATATTGTCATATACCCGCACGGTCGCTTTCTTTGTAGTTTCTTTTCCCTTTGCATCCGTCACCGTACATACAAGTGTGGTTTTTCCTGGTGAAACTGCCATAACCTTACCATCCCCGTCCACAACAGCCACTGCAGGGTCTTTTATAGAAAAGACTACGGTGCTGCCCTTTCCTAAGCCGGAAACTTCCATGGAATAAGTATCTTCCCCCTCCTGCCCCAAATGGAGGATAATATAGGTCTTTGACAATTCCACCGCGGCTTGCGCCTTGACTTTTTGCCCAAGCGCAAGCACCAAAAACAAAATACAGCCAAAAACAATTCCCCGGAATCCTCCCCAATTTTTCTTCCTGGTTTCCATTGCCCTTCCATCCTTTCTTTTAAAAACCGTTCTGGTTCCTGCTAATTACAAAGCAATTTTACATGCTGAATATTTCATTCAATTCTTCCCTTGTCAGTTTGTTGACAAAGACTTCCTTCGACTTAATCACTGAGTCGGAGAGATTTTTTTTCTTTTCCTGCAGTTTGAAGATTTTTTCTTCAATTGTCCCCTTGGTCAGAAGTTTCATTACATGGACGGTGTTTTTCTGTCCGATACGATAGGCCCGGTCGGTTGCCTGATCTTCCACTGCCGGGTTCCACCATGGGTCGTAATGGATCACGGTATCCGCCCCGGTC
>CAMWUU010000453.1 GCA_947177515.1 uncultured Lachnospiraceae bacterium | reverse complement strand
GTCTATATAGGGGGGGAGCGGTTTGGGGCGCGTGCTTATGCGGATAATCCACAAGAAGAAGGACTCTGCATGGCAATCGATTATGTGCACCTGCATGGAAAACGCATTTATTTGACAGTGAATACACTTTTAAAACCGGAGGAAATGGGCGATGAACTTTACCACTATTTAAAACCCTACTATGAGCGTGGGATTGATGCCGTGATTGTGCAGGATGTTGGGGTCTTAAAATTTATTTCGGAAGAATTCCCGGGGCTTCCTATTCATGCAAGTACACAGATGTCACTAACCATGGCGGAGGGTGCATTATGTTTTAGGGGCTATCCGGTGACAAGACTGGTAAATGCGAGGGAACTTAAGCTTTCAGAAATACGGCGTATCAGGGAGCAGTGCGGACTTGAGATTGAGTCCTTTGTGCATGGGGCACTTTGTTACTGTTATTCGGGGCAGTGCCTGATGAGCAGTATGATCGGCGGGCGCTCCGGGAACCGGGGAAGATGCGCGCAGCCGTGCAGGCTCGCTTATAATGGTTCGTACCTGCTTTCACCGAAGGACATCTGCACGCTCGACATGATACCGGAACTGATTGGGGCAGGAATCGACTCGTTTAAAATTGAGGGGCGGATGAAACGTTACGAATATGCGGCGGGGGTGACAGCGGCATACCGCAGGGAAGTCGATCGGTATTTTACCTTAGGAGAAGAGGCATACCGGCGCTTCCATCGGGAACATCCCGAAGAACTTTTGCAGACCGCCGCGAAGTTGCAGGATCTATATAACCGGGGCGGTTTTACAAAGGGCTATTACATCCAGCATAACGGGCGGGGGATGATGTCTGCTGCCCGTCCAAACCACAGTGGGATAAAAGTGGCACAGGTGGAGGGGGTGCGCGGCAACAAGGCGATGCTTTGCTGTGAGAGGGAACTGTATGCGCAGGATGTGCTGGAAATCCGTACAGCAGAAGGATCGGAGGCGATCTACGAGTTTACGCTTGGGCAGGGGCACCGGGCGGGGGAACATTTTGAGGCAAATTTTACCCCAGGACTTTTAGTACACAAGAAAAATCCGGTCTACAGGACAAAAAACAACCTGCTGCTTTGGCAGATTTCAGAAAAATATTATAAAAACGAACCGAAAATAGCGGTTACAGGGAAATTGGTAGCCAGGGTGGGGGAGGCTGCTCAATTGCTGGTACGCACAGTGGGGCAGGAAGAGGATGTAAAAGGAGGGAATAAGGCGGGGGATTTTGGGGATGGGTGCATCAGTGTAAAAGTACAGGGGCAGGTGGTGGAACATGCTAAAAAGCAGCCGATGGGAAAGGAGCGCCTAAGAGCAGCCATGGAAAAAACGGGAGAAACACCGTTTTATTTTTCAGGGCTTGATATTGAATTGTCCGGCGATATTTTTATGCCGATATCCGCACTCAATGCCCTGCGCAGGGAAGCGATGGGAGCTTTGGCGGATAGGATCTGTGCAAGGTTTCACAGGAATCTGCCCGATAAGGCGGGTGGGGATGAACCAAAGGGGGAAGCGTATCTAGGACAGGTAGGTCTGTTAGCGGGGGATATGACGGGAGGGTATCACACAGACTGCCTTGCTCCAAGCATCCATGCCTGTGTGATGACAGGTGCGCAGCTTGCCGCGGTACTTGCCGGAGGGCGTGTTAGGAGGGTTTATTATGACCTTGCGGCATTGCCAGTGGAGGGTGTCCATGCGGCGGCAATGCAGGCAAAGGAGGCGGGAAGGGAATTTTTTTTGCGGCTGCCGCGTATCTGCCGGGCAGAAACATACGATGGATTAAAAGAGTTAAAAAACTGCCTGTTAGATGGATTGGTGGATGGGTACCTGCTGCAAAATCTGGAAGAATTATATTTGCTTGCAATCGAATGGCGCGTGCAGGATATGGGGAAAATACTTGTGGCGGATGCAATGCTTTATGTGATGAACAGGACGGCGAAACTGTTTTTCAGGGAACTGGGGGTAGAAGAATTCACCGCGCCATATGAATTGAATGCGAAGGAACTTTGCGGGCTTGGAGTTGAGGATATGGCGCTTCCTGTCTACGGCAGGCTGCCCCTTATGGTTTCGGCGCAGTGTGTGCGCAAAAATACCAAGGCCTGTCTTTTAGAAGGGGATGGTACAAATCTACAGGATCTGCAAAATAAACGACCTTGTCTTCTAGGGGAAGAGGATTTCGCCCCGGGGAAATGGGATAAGGGGATGGAACCGTTTTATCTTACAGACCGCAAACAGAAAAAACTTCCCGTTCTTTGTTTTTGCCGCTTCTGTTATAATGTAATATATAGCACGGAGTGCCTGTCACTTTTTGCATGTCGTGAATTACAGGATTTGACCCCGGCTGCGCTGCGCTATGATTTCACATTGGAATCGGGGGATGAGGTATGGAATATATTGGAAAATGGCAAATTTCCTCCAAATCTTGAACTTACGAAGGGACATTTCCGGCGTGGGGTATCTTGAACCAAAAAATATTTGCCATTTTAAAACCAACGTGGTAAAATAATAGGCATAAATTGTCGGTTTGTGTCAGGGCGTGTCTGAAAGGGGCGGATGAAACCAGATCAACCGGCGGAAAGAGAGGATGATAATGGCAGAAAAGAAAGTTGCGACGGCAAAGAAGGCACCAGCAAAGAAAAAAGAGGAAAAGAAAATCCGGAACGCATGGCTGAAATATACAGAGGAGCAGAAAAAGGAAGCCTTTGAGGTAAGCGAGGGCTACAAGAAATTCATTTCGGACTGCAAGACGGAGCGGGAG
>CAMWUU010000452.1 GCA_947177515.1 uncultured Lachnospiraceae bacterium | reverse complement strand
CACTGTCCGGGCATATGCTGATATTAAGTTCCGCATATGCCCTCCCAGTACCAATAACCTAGGAAAGGAGTTTGCGGGAGCAGGTTCCCGGAAATTCCTTCCGGGACTGTTTGGGCTTATGCTGATTTTTGGTTCTGCGTGCTTGAATTTTTTGGTGTTTTTGTTATAATGACAGTATATTGTATTTTTTGGTGTAATACTTGCTCTATTGTGAGAAAAAATAATATTATTTTGACTTTCAGGTGTGGGAAGGCTATGTTTTGGGGAGGGAGAAAAAGTTTATCAGGTGTTTTGTAAAATCCGGGGTGTGGCAGGGGTATCTTTATGTGGGAAAGGAGGACAAAATGGGGGGACATGGCAATGTGGTATTCAGGGAAAGCACCGGGCATGGGACAGTATTCCTGCCGCTTCAGGTTTACCGCTTTAAAGAGGAGTATGACCAATTTTTTGTATCTCATCACTGGCATGATGAAATTGAGATATTATTTTTTGAGAAAGGGGATTTCCAGTTTGAAAGGGAAATGGTTCCGGAGGAAATAAAGGAGGGCGATATCGTTTTCGTTGGGCGGTCTGTGTTGCACCAGATTGCGGGCAGGGCTTTGCCAAGCCTGCATCATGCCGTGATTTTTGATCTGGAAATGTTGAAATTTGACCGTTATGATATGGCGCAGGCTTCCATCCTTGCTCCGCTCTGGAATGGGGAATGTGTGCTGCCCGGGCGTATTGGCAGGGAATGTGAGGGTTATCAAGAACTCTTAGCGGAATTGAAAGAAATATTTTGTGCGTGGGAGGAAAAGAAGCCGGGGTGGTATCTTCGGGTGAAAGCAAAGCTGTTGCTGATTCTTTCTGTGCTGGAAGAGCATGGGCACCTGCAACATATGGGCAGGGCAAAAAAAACGGAAGACAGCTACCAGATGAGGGAGATTAAAAATGTATTGAAATATATGGAAGAGCATTATAAGGAGAAGGTTACACTTTCCGACCTTGCGGGGGAAGCGGGAATGAATGAACAGTATTTTTGCCGTTTTTTTCGTAAGATGACAGGGAAAACGCCAATTACTTACCTGAATGATTACCGTATTGGACATGCGGCGGAAGCACTGGTCAAAAGTGATGCACGTATAGTTGAAATCTGTTATGAGAACGGCTTTGAAAATGTCAGCTATTTTATAAGGAAATTTAAAGAAGCAAAGGGGATGACACCAAAGGAATACCGGAAAAGGGAAACTTTGGTTTGACCATTTTATTTGTTTATGGTATGATTTTGAACAAAGCAGCCGCATATCGCGGCGGAAGGTGAGGATAAGGATGGAGGATAATCTGAATTTGTATAATACGCTGACCAAAAAAGTGGAGCGTTTTGTCCCGAATGAGCCGGGTAAAGTCAAAATGTATACCTGTGGGCCAACGGTCTATCACTATGCGCATATCGGGAATCTGCGCAGTTATATTATGGAAGATGTGCTGGAAAAATTCCTGCGCTTTTCCGGATATGATGTAAAACGTGTTATGAACATTACGGATGTCGGGCATCTCTCAAGTGATGCGGATACCGGTGAAGATAAAATGTTAAAAGGTGCGAAACGCGAACACAAGACGGTGATGGAGATCGCAAAATTCTACACGGATGCATTTATGTCCGACTGTGCAAAATTAAATATCAAAACGCCGGATATCGTGGAGCCAGCGACAAACTGTATTTCTGATTTCATCCATATGATTGGGGTACTGTTAGATAAAGGTTATGCATATCAGGCAGGTGGAAATATTTATTTTGATACTTCTAAACTTAAGGAATACTATGTCCTCAGTAACCAAAATGCCGAGGAGTTAGCGGTTGGCGTGCGTGAGAGTGTGGAGGAGGATGCCAATAAGCATAGCAAGACGGATTTCGTCCTCTGGTTTACAAAATCTAAATTTGAGGATCAGGAATTGAAGTGGGAAAGTCCATGGGGTGTTGGGTATCCGGGCTGGCATATTGAGTGCTCTGCCATTAGTATGAAGCATTTAGGGGATACCCTTGATTTACATTGCGGCGGGATTGACAATGTTTTTCCGCATCATACGAACGAGATCGCACAGAGCGAATCCTATCTTGGGCATAAATGGTGCAATTATTGGTTCCATATTTTGCACCTGAATGATGCGACTGGCAAGATGAGCAAGTCAAAAGGGGATTTTTTGACCGTTTCCCTTCTGGAAGAAAAGGGCTATGACCCGTTAGTCTACCGGATGTTCTGTTTGCAGTCGCACTACCGCAAGCCGCTCGTATTCACCTACGACGCGCTTGACAATGTTGCCGCTGCTTACGAAAAGCTGGTGGCAAGGATTGCAGCGCTTTCAGAAGAAGGTGGGGTGGAGGAAGAAAAGCTTGCAGATTTTAGGGCGCAATTTTTAGAAGCATTGAATAATGACCTTACTACCTCCTCGGGACTGACGGTGCTATATGACGTTTTGAAATCGGAAGCAAATGACGCGACGAAGCGCAGGGCGGTAGCCATGTTTGACGAAGTTTTTTCACTGGGGCTTTTTGCTGCGGCACAGAAGAGGAAGGAAGAGAAAAGTGGTGCCGGGATGGAAGAAGAGATGATAAGGTTTATAGAGGAATAAATAGAACAGCGCAGGCAAGCAAAGAAAGCGAAGGATTTTGCGCAGGCCGATGCGATTAGGGAAGAACTTGCCGCAAAGGGGATTGCAATTAAGGATACAAGGGAAGGAACGGTTTGGGAAAAGGTGTGAAAGGAGTTTTTATGGCTTTGCCAAAGGAAAAAATTTACATTGGTGGTTTGGCGC
>CAMWUU010000451.1 GCA_947177515.1 uncultured Lachnospiraceae bacterium | reverse complement strand
TCTTATAGGGGACAGGATTTTTTATTATTTGGAAAAAATTTCCTGCAACCAGGTTTTCTGATGCCAGGCAGGGAAAGTATCCGGTAATGATCAGTATACCAGAAAAAAAAGAAAAAGAACAGGTGTGCATGTGGTTTTTTTGATATGCCCCGTCTGTTCGTTTTTGGGAAAATTAAATGTGGTTTTACGCTTGACGGCGGATGGAAAGAATGACTATAATAGATAGAAGCAGGAAAAATATAAAAAGTATGGAGTCTGGAAATGAGGTAGGTCATGATCGCATTTATCGAGGGGGAACTTGAGGAAGTTAATGGGAGCAGTGTGGTAATTGGCTGCGGTGGGATCGGGTATGAGGTGGTGGTATCCGGGCAGGTATTGGAGAAGCTGCCAAACCCTGGGGGGCAGGTGAAACTTTATACATATTTGCAGATGCGCGAGGATGGCGTGACCCTGTTTGGTTTTTTAGACCGCGATACCCTGTCTGTTTTTAGGCAGTTGATTGGCGTGAACGGGATTGGACCGAAGGCGGCAGTTGGTATTCTTTCCGCGCTTACGGCGGATGATTTGAGGTTTGCTGTATTGGCGGAGGATGAGCGGACAATAGCAAAAGCGCCGGGAATCGGGGCGAAGACTGCGAAGAAATTGATATTGGAACTTAAGGATAAATTCCGGTTAGAGGATGCGTTTGAGAAAAAACTTATGAGGGCGGATGCGAAGGAGGATTTGCAGGAATCCCCTGCAAGCGATTACCGGGGCATGGTGCTTGAAACCATACAGGCGCTTGAGGCACTTGGGTTTTCGGGTGCACAGGCCAGACGCATGGTAAATAGCGTGGAAGGGGCGGAAGAACTGACAGCGGACGGGATGTTGAAAGCCGCTTTAAAACATGCATAAAACTATGGAAGCGGGTGAAATGAGGTTTTGATATGGCAAGAAGGACAATTACTACGGAATTTACCGAGGAGGATGCAAAAATTGAAGGCAGCCTGCGCCCGCAGCTTCTAGCGGAATATATTGGGCAGCAGAAGGCGAAAAAAAATCTGAAAGTTTATATTGAAGCCGCAAAGAAGCGGGGGGAACCACTTGACCATGTGCTTTTTTTCGGCCCGCCTGGACTGGGGAAAACCACACTCGCCATGGTGATCGCCAATGAGATGGGGGTGAATTTAAAGACGACGGCGGGACCTGCAATTGAAAAACCGGGTGATATGGCGGCGATACTCAATAACCTGAAAGAAGGGGATCTTTTGTTTATCGATGAGATCCACCGCTTAAACCGTCAGGTAGAGGAAACACTTTACCCGGCGATGGAAGATTTTGCGATTGATATTGTGATTGGCAAGGGAGCATCGGCGAAATCCATCCGTCTTGACCTGCCGAAATTCACGCTGGTTGGGGCAACGACGCGGGCGGGGATGCTGACCGCGCCCCTGCGCGACCGTTTTGGCGTGGTAAACCGCCTGGAATTTTATACGGTGGGGGAACTTACGGAAATTATCCTGCGCTCGGCGGGGGTGCTTAAGGTGAAGATTGAGGGGGAGGGAGCCGAGGAGCTTGCCCGCAGGTCAAGGGGAACCCCGCGTTTAGCCAACCGCCTTTTAAAGAGGGTGCGCGATTTTGCACAGGTAAAGTATGATGGCAGGATTACGAAACAGGTGGCGGAGTACGCCCTTGATCTTTTAGAGGTGGACAGGCTTGGTCTAGACCATATTGACCGGGAGATCTTACAGGCGATGATGGAGAAATTTAGTGGCCGTCCGGTCGGTATTGAGGCGGTGGCAACAACAATCGGGGAGGATGCCGGAACCATTGAGGAAGTTTATGAGCCGTATCTTGTGCAGAACGGTCTGATTGTGCGCACGCCGCGGGGGAGGATGGTAACGGATCTTGCCTACCGCCATCTTGGTTTGGCAAAACCGAAAACTACACCATAGGGCGCATGTGAAATTCCGACAAGGAATTGCGAGAAACAAAAAGTTGTATTTATTTGGAGAATATGGTATAATATCGCCAGATATTATATTAGCGCTGGTTTGCTTTCGACCAGAGGAATTGCACAAAGGTGCAAAGAAAAATTTCTATGGCGAACCGTGTTCGCTCCTATGGAGCGATTCATCCGCCGGAAGTAATGTGCGCAAAGGCAAAACACCATGAGCACTACGAATAATGTGAGCCTTGAAAATCCCTGATTTTCAAGGCTTTGCCGTAATCTGCAAAACAACGCGCCGAATGAAAACTTAAAGGATAAGGGTTTCCGTGCCGTGCGGAGCCAAAAAGGGGGCTGCTATGAACAAACAGACGGATACCGATGTGATTATCAATGGAAAAAAATATACGTTGAGCGGCTATGAAAGCAATGATTATATGCAGAGGGTGGCCTCCTATCTCAACGACAAGTGCGCGGAAATGGCGCAGCAGACAGATTTCCGTTATCTGGACAAGGAAACACAGAATATCCTGGTGCAGTTAAATATTGCGGATGATTATTTCAAGCTGAAGAACCAGATGAAAAATAAGGAAAATGATAGTGATACGAAAAGCAATGAAATATTTGAATTAAAGCATGAGGTGATTGCACTTCAGACAAAACTTGCGGAATGTGAGAAGGAACTTGGGGAGGCGAAAAATAAATTCTACGAGGAGGAAAAGAAAAATATCCGCCTGGAAACGGAACTTGCACAGGCTAGGCAGGGAATGGGACGGGCGAAAGAAATTGAGATCATTGGGAAGAACAGGACGAATACAACAATGTGGCTTCCGGGGATGGGAGGAAAATTTCCGGGGCAAAGTTAAA
>CAMWUU010000450.1 GCA_947177515.1 uncultured Lachnospiraceae bacterium | reverse complement strand
TTTTGCTTTAGCACTCAAGATATACTAAAAATCCGAAGCCGTCCCCGATTGGAACCGGGTTCGGATTATCATTATCTGGTGCAGTTGATGGGACTTGAACCCACACCCACGTAAATGGACATGAACCTGAATCATGCGCGTATGCCAATTCCGCCACAACTGCAAAAACAATGCTTATTTATATTACCACCAAAAAAGATACTTGTCAATACCTTTTTAAAAATTTTTCCTTTTTCTTGACATTATATTGTGTTTATTGTATCATAAACACATTAAATTCACGGGAACCGACAAGGTTCCCAAAAAACAGAAAGAGGGTAAATATCATGGATATCAAAGCGCAGATTGAAAAAGTTGTTGAAAACTTTACAAAGGACAATAGCCTTCTAACCAATTTCCAGACAGAACCAGTCAAGGCAGTGGAAAAAGTGCTTGGCATTGACCTGCCGGACGACATCATCAACAAAGTGGTGGACGGAGTAAAAACCAAGATCACCGCCGACAAAATTTCAGACACATTTGACGCGATCAAGAAACTCTTTTAAAGGAAAGGGAGCTGCCACATTTACGATCCAAAAATCGTAGTGTGGCAGCTCCCCTTTTTTCCCTTCCAGTCAAACAGGAATATAGCAAACATCCCCGAAAAACATAACCTAGCGCTGCTGCCGGAAAAGCCCCGGATCCGCCCCTAAGTTCTTCAGTGCATCCTGCATCACCTTCTCCGCCTCGTCATCATCATACGCCTCCAGGCGTTCCTGCGCCTTCTGGCAGGACTCAAGAAGATTCTCCGGGATGGAGTAACGCATCAGGTTATCAATTTTATCCAAGGCCTCTTTAATATCAAAATTCTTCAAGTCGTCTAAGATATACAGGATTCTGGAGTTCAACTCGCCAAGGCTGATGGTCGGCTTCTCCGTCCCGGCTCCGACACCGGAATCGCGCTCCATCATCTTTAATACGCGCTGGATCATGCTCTCGGCACCTGGCAAGTCATTTGACTGCAATTTCATTTTCGCCGCATGCACACGCCCGGATACACCCTCCTCAATCTGGTAACCCATAATCTCATCGATCTTCATTACCGCCGCCTTCAATTTTCCGCCCTTGATACTTGCAAGTACATCTTTAACCAATCGATATAGTTCATCGCCCTCCATCGGAAGTACGCCGCGGCGCTTTAAGGCGCGCTTAACACGCTCGTGCAACTCATCCGAATTCACCGGTTTGACTATATAGTCCATAATGCCAAGCTTCGACCCCTCAATTACAGTTTCCTTATCATTTTTAGCCGTCAGGAGAATAACAGGAACCGTGATACCGTTCTCCTGCGTGCGGATCTCACGCAAGGTTTCAATCCCATCCATAATCGGCATCTGCACATCCAAAAGAATCAGGTCAACCTTCTCGATATAGAGAAATTTGATCGCGCGCTTGCCGGAGCTTACTGGGATAACCTCATACTCATCCTTCAACTCCTGCTCTAAGCTTGCCAGATTTACCATATTGTCATCCACCGCTAAGATTCTTAACTTTTCCATTTCAGTCCACCTTTCTTTCTATAAAAAATAATACTCCATATCAAAAATTTTCTACGATACTGCGCAGCATATCCTCCGCATCATCATCTTCATACATCTTAAGTTTCGTCCGGATCTCCACAAGCTGCTCCCGGATCTGTGGCGGCAGCTTATGCTCCAGAAGCCACTCAACCTTCTGTGCACAAAGCTTTGTTTTAAAACGCTCCACCATGCCAAGTGCCTCCCTGATCCCCTCCTGCATCGCGTCCGTCGCAATCTCTGGCTTGCCTGTATCATCCTCCGATCCGAAACGCCCTTTCTTCCCGAGCAGTTCCTTAATCTCATCAAGAAGTTTCTGGTACAGTGCCATCAATTCTTCAAAAGTTGCCTGCACTGTCGCGACATCCTGCTCTGCTGCCGCATCCTCCTGGATCCTTGCCTTACCGGACAATTCCATTGCACCAATATTGGCGGAGGCACTCTTAAGCGCATGCACTTCTATCCGGTAATTTTTCATATCCTCACACTCTAAGAGTTCCTGCAAATATTTTGTCTTCTTTAAACCATCCATGTAAAAGAGCTGGAGAAGCTCAAGATAATCATCCACTGTACCGGTATGATACTCCATTACCTTCTTTATGTCAATGCTGTCTATGATAATATCCGAAAAATCTTCTTCCCCTGCTGGTTTTTCCTCCGTTTGTCCTTCTTCCGAATCTGCATAAACTTTTTTCTCATCCGGAACCCACTTATCAAGCATCCAATACATTGGTTCCCGGTCAACCGGCTTGGCAAGGAAATCCTGGAACCCATTCGACAAAAACATCTCTTTGACACCCGGCATCACATTCGCCGTCAATGCAACCACAATCGGCGCACTCCCGTTTTCCCCACATTCCGCACGCAGAATCTTTGTAGTTTCGACACCATCCATATCCGGCATCATGTGATCCATGAAGATCAAATCAAACCGCTCCTTCTTCACCAGTTCAATCGCCTCCGGCCCACTCTCTGCCTTTGCGAGCTGGAAGCCATAAGGCTTGAGCATTCCGACCGCTACCTGCCGGTTGATCAGATTATCATCAACCACCAAAATCTTGTAATCCGGCGCGGTAAACATCCTCATCTCGTCTTCCTGTTCCATTTCCAGTTCCTCCTCCTGCTCTGCTACTGTCCGCTTATCGAGCACCTGCTGCAAAAGTGTGATGGTAAAAGTACTCCCCTCCCCATAAACACTCTCCACCTCAATCCTACCTTTCATCAAATCGGCCAGCTTTTTTGAA
>CAMWUU010000449.1 GCA_947177515.1 uncultured Lachnospiraceae bacterium | reverse complement strand
CTTCCCGCATGTAAAGTATTATATGGATTCCATGCCATAAAATCTTACCGCCTGTTTTTGTGCAAAATTACCCACGCACACAGATAAAGCCCTCTCTGCCAACTCCCGTTAATCCGGTAGAAAAATACCCGCGCCTGCGGATAAAACTTCCAATTTCCGGTTATACTCTTAGGGCGCACAAAACGGGGAGGAACTTTAAAAGTCCCACCGGATCCGGCAGAAAACAAACTGTTACAGACTAGGAGGATAACCATGGACGACGAAGAAATTATCTGTCCTTGTATGGGGACAACAATCCGCGAGATCAGGGAAGCCGTAAAAAATGGCTCGGATACTCTTGAAGCAGTTGAGGCGGCAACAGGCGCAGGCACCGTATGTGGAGCGTGCACGGACGAACTTGCAGCTTTGATAGAAAAGCTGAAAAATGAATAAGCGGGAACAAATGGCTTACCGTAAATTCCGCAAAAAAAGGAGGGATATCATCCCCCCTTTTTTTTGCGCCAGCCCAAACCCTACAGGTGCGTATTCTTCGGTGCCGCCAGTTTCGGACGGTACCCTTTTTCCTCGAGCACTTTCACAATGCGCTCCTTATGTTCATGGCCGAACGCCTCCATCGTAATGACCAGCTCGACCGCCGTATTGCGGTTGATGCTGACAAACTGGTTATGTTCCAGTTTAATAATATTGCCCTGCTCCCCTGCAATCAGCGTTGAAACATTGGCAAGTTCCCCCGGTTTATCCGGCAGAAGCACGGAAACCGTAAAGATCCTTCCCCGCGCGATCAGCCCGTGCTGGACAATCGAGGACATGGTAATCACATCCATATTCCCACCACTTAGGATGGAAACAATTTTCTTCCCCCCACAATCAATATGTTTCAGCGCAGCCACCGTCAAAAGACCCGAGTTTTCCACCACCATCTTATGGTTTTCAACCATGTCAAGGAAACTGACAATCAATTCCTGATCCTCCACCGTTATAATCTCATCCACATTTTCCTGTATATAAGGAAAGATATGTTCACCCGGTGTTTTTACCGCCGTGCCATCCGCAATGGTATCCACGCCTTTAAGCGTAACAATATGCCCCGCCTTAAGGGATTCCTGCATACAGTTTGCCCCCGCAGGTTCCACGCCAATTACCCGGATTTTCGGGTTCAGCAACTTCGCCAGTGTCGAAACACCCGCTAAAAGCCCGCCTCCCCCAACCGGAACTAAGATAATATCAACCGTCGGCAACTCTTTGAAAATTTCCATCGCAATGCTGCCCTGTCCGGTCGCCACCGTTTCATCATCAAACGGATGGATAAAAGTATAACCGTTCTCCTTTGCCAGTTTCAGCGCATGGGCGCACGCTTCATCATAGACATTGCCGTAAAGTACCACCTTCGCGCCGTAACTCTTTGTGCGGTTAACCTTGATTAATGGCGTGGTGGTTGGCATTACAATAACCGCTTTTGCGCCATAGATTTTCGCCGCATAGGCAACCCCCTGCGCATGGTTGCCCGCAGAGGCCGTAATCAGGCCGCGCCCGCGCTCCTCCTCACTTAATGTACTGATTTTATAGTACGCGCCGCGCACCTTGTACGCCCCCGTAAACTGCATGTTCTCCGGTTTTAAATAAACTTTTCCCCCGGTGAGATCCGAAAAATAATCGCTGTAGACAAGTTTTGTACGGTTTGTCACTTTGATTACCGCCTCGCTCGCCTCCTCAAATTTATCCAATGTCATCATAATAAAATACTTACCCTTCTTTCCTGCTGCAATTTATTCCTGTTCCGCCCCATTGTCAAACAACGCGTCAACAAATGCACCCGGGTCAAACCGCTGCATATCCTCTAATTTTTCTCCGACGCAAATATATTTTACCGGGATATTAAGCTCCGACTGGATTGCAATCGCAATGCCCCCCTTGGCCGTTCCGTCAAGCTTTGTCAAAACAATACCGGAAATCTCCGCTACCTCGTTAAACTGCTTTGCCTGCTCTAGTGCGTTCTGTCCGGTCGTCCCGTCAAGCACCACAAGCGTTTCCCGGAATGCATCCGGATATTCCCTTGTGATTACGCGGTCAATCTTTCGCAGCTCCTCCATAAGATTTTTCTTATTGTGCAGACGGCCTGCCGTATCGCAGATTAGAAGATCGGCATTCTTTGATTTTGCCGATGCGATCGCGTCAAAAATAACTGCGGCCGGGTCGGAACCTTCTTTCTGGGCAATAATATCCACACCCGCCCGGTTTGCCCACTCGGTCAACTGCTCGATGGCCGCCGCACGGAATGTATCCGCCGCCGCCACAATAACTTTCTTTCCGCTATCTTTTAACCTCCCGGCCAGCTTGCCCACCGAAGTAGTCTTGCCCACGCCGTTCACACCGATCATAAGTACAACCGATTTTTGTCCCTCAAATTCATATGCGTCCTTTGGCAGGCTCATCTGCTCCTTAATACTTGCGCGCAAAAGTTCCCTGCATTCTGCCGGATCCTTGATCTTATTCTCTTTTACCTTCTGTTTCAGGTTTTCAACAATGTTACTTGTCGCATTGATGCCAATATCCGCCATAATCAGAATTTCTTCCAATTCCTCATAGAAGTCCTCATCAATGCTCCCTCCGCCCGAAAAAATTGATTCGATCCCGGAAACAATGCTGTTGCGCGTCTTTGCCAGCCCCTCTGCCAGGCGGCTGAAAAATCCTTTTTTCTCGCCCATAAATCTTCTCCGTCTCTGCGCGGTCAGGTTTTACCGCGCGTTTTTTCATTATCGGGACACCACCCTATTTTAAACTATAGTGCAGAAAACGGTGCTTGTCAAGTC
>CAMWUU010000448.1 GCA_947177515.1 uncultured Lachnospiraceae bacterium | reverse complement strand
CCAATATGGGAAATCGGACAATATAAAGGTTATGGTTAATCGGGATACGGGCGCGTTTGCCGTTTATGCGGAGAAGGAAATTGTCGAGGAGGTGGAGGATCCGGTTTTGCAGATTTCGCCGGAGGAGGCTGCCCAGAAATTTCCGAAAAAAAAGTATGCGGTTGGCGATATTGTCAATATTGAAGTTACGCCAAAGAATTTCGGGCGCATTGCGGCCCAGAAGGCAAAGCAAGTGGTGGTACAGAAGATCCGTGAGGAGGAGCGGAAAGTGCTTTACAACCAGTATTTTGAAAAAGAGCGCGATATCGTGACCGGCATTGTGCAGCGCTATGTGGGGGAGAATGTCAGTATCAACTTGGGCAAGGTAGATGCGGTGCTAACCAAGAATGAGCAGATTGCCGGGGAGCATTTTCGGCCGACTGAACGTATCAAGCTTTATGTTGTCGAAGTGAAGGACACTACCAAGGGACCAAAGATCACTGTTTCAAGAACCCATCCTGAACTGGTAAAGCGCCTGTTTGAGGCAGAAGTGACAGAGGTTCGCGATGGGGTGGTTGAAATCCGCAGTATTTCCCGGGAGGCGGGGGCAAGGACGAAGATGGCGGTTAGTTCCAATGATCCGAATGTTGACCCGGTTGGGGCGTGCGTGGGGATTAACGGCGCGCGTGTGAACGCCATTGTTGATGAGTTGCGTGGTGAGAAGATTGATATTATCAATTGGAGCGATGATCCGGCGATTCTGATCCAGAACGCCTTAAGTCCGGCGAAGGTGGTTTCTGTTACAGTGGATGAGGAGGAGAAGACGGCGCGTGTGGTGGTGCCAGGTTACCAGCTCTCCCTTGCCATTGGACGTGAAGGACAGAATGCAAGGCTTGCAGCGCGCCTAACTGGTTACAAGATCGATATTAAGAGCGATGGGAATGATGACGGTTATTATGACGGTGCATATCATGATTCCTACGACGGTTATGCCAAGGATGCCACATATGACGGGGAGGACGACCCTGGGAATGATGAAGGGAATCATCTGAAAGACGGATATGCCGGGGAGGATGACCCTGGGAATGATGAGGGGAATTATCTGAAAGACGGATATGTCGGGGAGGACGATTTTGGGAATGATGAAGGGAATTATCTGAAAGACGGATATGCCGGGGAGGATGACCTTAGGAATGATGAAGGGGATGATTGGGAGGATGACTGGGACAGGTGATGTGTGGGCGGAAGATATCTGGATAGGATTACCTGCCCGGGGTTGGAAATTAAAACTGTGCGGTGCGTGAGATTCATTATTTGTATGGATTTATAAACCAATATGGATTTGCATAGAGGAGTGAGGTGGCAGGATTGACAGGGGTTAAGAAAGTACCGCTTAGGAAGTGTACCGGATGCGGGCAGATGAAGAACAAAAAGGAACTTGTGCGTGTAATACGCACGCCGGAGGAGGAAATCCTGATTGATACGACCGGCAGGAAGAATGGGAGGGGCGCTTATCTTTGTAATTCGCCGGAATGCCTTGGGAAGGCAAAGAAGAGCAAAGGCCTAGAACGTTCGCTGAAGGTACCGATCCCGACGCAGGTGTATGAGGCATTGGAGGGCAGATTGAGGGAAATGAATGGAGATTGATGGAATTACTGTAAACAATGAAATTGCAGAGAAAAAGCTCTATTCCCTTCTCGGACTTTCACAGAGGGGCGGGCATATGGCAAGCGGTGAGTTCATGACAGAGAAGGCAGTTAAGGAAGGAAGGGCTTTTTTGTGTATTGTGGCGGAAGATTCTTCTGACAATACAAAAAAGATGTTTAGAAATATGTGTGAGTTTTACCATGTCCCGTTTTGCTGCTTTTCGGATAAAAATACATTGGGACACCGGATTGGGAAGGAATTTAGGGCTTCCCTTGCAGTTTTGGATGCGGGGTTGGCGAAGGCAGCCATAGGGTATTTGGGGGCGCTTGGGGTTACAGTCGGGAATTAGTTGGCTTTGCGCGCTGCCGCAGTGCAGGACCGGAGGTAAGAATGGCGAAAATGAGAATTCATGAGCTGGCAAAAATGCTGACTCAGGCTACGAATAAGGAGATATCCTCAAAGGATGTCCAGAGCGCCCTGGCAGCGAACGGTATTGAGGGCAAGACGGCCAGCAGCAATATAGAGGATAAGGAAATTGACATTGTAAAAAAATATTTGACACCGAAGAAGGAAGAGAGAATGCCACAGGAAAAGAAAAATAATGAAAAGAGGACTGAACAGTCCCAGGGGAATGAAAAAAGGGTGGAGAAGAAACAGGAGCATGCGCAGGGCGCAAATGCGGAGCGCGTAAAGGAGGATCGCGCGCACCAGGAGAAAAGGCAGGAACATGGATCGGAGGATCGTGGTCGCCAGGAAAAGAAACCGGAAGGAAAGAAGTCAGAGGATCGCAAAGGGGGGGAACGTCGGGCAGAAGACCGTGGCCGCCAGGATCGCTCCCAAGGTGAGCGCTCCGATCGCTCCCAAGGTGAGCGCTCCGATCGCTCCCAAGGTGAGCGTTCCGATCGTTCCCAGAATGAGCGTTCTGATCGCTCCCAGAATGAGCGCTCTGATCGCTCCCAGAATGAGCGCTCCGATCGTTCCCAGAGTGAGCGTTCTGATCGCTCCCAAGGTGAGCGTTCCGATCGCTCCCAGAGTGAGCGTTCTGATCGCTCCCAGAGTGAACGCTCTGATCGTTCCCAGAATGAGCGTCGGAACCAGGGGGATCGTGGCCGTTCTGATCGGTCACAGAATGACCGACGGGGTCAGGGAGAGCGCCGGACAGATGACCGTGGGCGTTCCCAGGGGCAGTACGGTGACCGCAG
>CAMWUU010000447.1 GCA_947177515.1 uncultured Lachnospiraceae bacterium | reverse complement strand
GTGCTGTTGCAGAGGATATCATACCTGGGGAGTGGAAAAAGATTGAGGGTTAAAAAATGTTTGAATCGTGGAAAACAAAGTTGAGGGAAAATAAATCCTTCTACTACTATTCTAATCTTATCCGATATACAGGAAAAAAAGAGTTTAAGGATTTTGTCAGGGGTTTCGGTGGAATGGATACTGTATTACTCCAACATCCTGGAAACTTATATCCGGAGAATTTAGTTTATTGTATCGGAAATGTTGGATATAATTATGGCTTTTTTGCTGAAATAAGGGATTTACTTGGTTATCTGTCCTATGCCGACAAATTCTGTCTTACGCCAGTTGTATACTGGGATAAGCAGGGATACTATACAGAAAGGGAATTAATCTGTGGTGTGGATAATGTATTTGAATATTATTTTTGTCCGACTTCCCCAATAAAATATGAGGAAGTTTTTCACTGCCGTAATGTTGTGTTTCCCTTTCCGAGGCAAAGACTTACAATAACAGGGGGTGAGTGGAAGTATGACTATTGGGGGAATGAAGAACTGCGTAAGAAACTTGGGATGATATATAAAAAATATTGTAAGCTCAATATAGTTACTTGTTCTTATATTGAAACAAATTTAAAAGAGAAGCGATTGCGAGAGAGGACATTGGGAATTCATATCAGGGGAACTGATTTTAAAAGAGGATTGAGGAATCATCCCCTTGCTGTGGATGCAAAAGAATTTATGGCCTGTACAAAAAAAGTTATTAACAAATATGACTATAAACAAATATTTCTTGCTACGGATAGCTTGGAAGCGTTAAAGCTTTTCCAAGCAGAATTTGGCGAGCATCTGATTTTTTATGAAGATGTCCGGCGTTCGGATGGGGATGTTGGGGTGCATTTACTAGAAAGCGACAGAAAGAATCATCATTATAAGCTCGGTCTTGAAGTGCTAAGAGATGCCTACAGTTTGGCGGCCTGCGATGCACTGATTGCAGGCAAGTCAAATGTTAGCTTAGGAGCCTGGTATATCAAACTTTCCAAGGGAGAAGATTATACAAAGGTAATGATTCTTGATAGAGGTTCCGGAAATGCCAGCGGGAGGGAGGGGAAGCGGTATTTTGCGTCCGTTGCTGACAGGGAGGAGAAAAAAAGAAAATAATATTGTGAGGTAGAAAAATGAAAATAGCATTTATTACTGGTGTTACCGGGCAGGATGGTTCTTACCTGTCCGATTTTTTATTGGAAAAAAACTATGAAGTTCATGGGATGATACGGAGATCTTCTTCAGATAAGCGCGAACGGATTCAACATTTAAATGGTAATGAACATTTTTATCTTCATTATGGTGATATGACGGATTCCATTAGTCTTGCAAAAATTATTGCAGAAATAAGGCCGGATGAAGTTTATAATCTTGCTGCCCAAAGCCATGTTAAAGTATCTTTTGAAGTGCCGGAATATACAGCGGATGCTGATGCCTTAGGAACACTTAGGTTATTGGAGGCAATCCGTATTGCAGGACTTTGGGAACATTGCCGTTTTTACCAGGCTTCCACTTCGGAACTTTTTGGGAAGGTACAGGAAGTCCCACAGAATGAAACCACTCCATTTTATCCATATTCCCCTTATGCAGCGGCAAAGCAATATGCTTACTGGATTGTAAAAAATTACAGGGAAGCGTATGGAATGTTTGCAGTAAATGGTATTCTTTTTAACCATGAATCTGAACGCCGGGGTGAAACTTTTGTTACGAGAAAGATAACATTGGCGGCAGCAAAGATTGCTGCAGGACAGCAGGACAGGCTTTTGCTTGGAAACTTGGATGCCCTGCGTGACTGGGGTTATGCGAAGGACTATGTGGAATGTATGTGGCTGATGTTACAGCATAGCATACCGGAAGATTTTGTTGTTGCCACAGGGGAACAGCATTCGGTACGTGAATTCTGTACTTTGGCATTCCGGTATATGGGAATTGAACTGGAGTGGAAGGGGAGTGGCGTGCAGGAAAAAGGGATGGACAAAACGACGGGAAAGGTTCTGGTTGAGGTATCGCCGGAATTTTTTCGCCCAACCGATGTGGTAACATTACTTGGGGATCCTGCGAAGGCGAGAGAAAAATTGGGGTGGAATCCAGGAAAAACTTCGTTTCAGGAACTGGTCCGCCTTATGGCAGAGTACGACAGAGATGTTATTATGTCAAAAGGAAAGATATATTTTTGATTGGTCTTTACTATGGCTGTGCGATTAATGAATTTTTTGGAGGAAAAGAGATGGGACTTTATTGGATATATGAGAAAATGCCAGAAAGAGTGAAAAATTTATACCGCAAAAGTTTTTTATGTTCTTTGAGAAGAAAGGGTGAGCATAAGAGAAAGAAAAGAGAATTATTTAAAAATTTACTGGGGGGGGTAAAATATTTTGTGACGAAGGTGTTCTGGCTCGATATATGGATAAGAAGAAATACCATTCGCAGTTTGGTCAGGATGCATTTTTGGACAAGGTTATTTTTGATGGGAGAAACAGGGGATTCTTTATTGATATCGGGGCAAACCATCCCTCAAAATTAAGCAACACATTATATTTTGAGTGCCTTGGGTGGGATGGGATTGCATTTGAGCCACAGAGTAAGTTATGCGCGCTGTGGAAAGAGAGAAAAACCAAATGTTACAATCTGGCATTGGGAAATAAGGAATGTGAACTGGAGTTTGCAGAATACGAAGGAGATGATGAATGGAATACCCTTGCGGGGGCAGCGAGTGTCCTTGGAAAGTCGGCTTCCGGGAAAAGATACCCTGTTAGGCAGAGGCGGCTTGGAAATATTCTAAAAGAAATGGGTATCAAATCAGTGGATTTTGTTTCGATTGATGTGGAAG
>CAMWUU010000446.1 GCA_947177515.1 uncultured Lachnospiraceae bacterium | reverse complement strand
GGCATGGATCCAGTAATTGGGATCCTTGGAACCGAGGAAGTCGAATCCAAGTACCGTGGACAGATACGTACCACAAAATATTACAAACTGGAACTGAACCAGTATTATTCGGTTGGTATCCGCACACAGACATTCTCCTACGAAGAATTTGCGGATATCCAGCGTTTCCAGGATGAAACCGGCATCCAGGTTATCTATCCGTGGGTGGAAGCGAAGGATATTGCAGGTATTGACAACGATCCGGCTATCTGGTACCAGGTGTCGGATGCGAAGGGAACGCCGGTTAAAGATGAGAATGGTAACTGGATCCCGGCCTACTCTAAAAACGCGGCGATCGAGGGTGCACCTTATACAAGCCAGCGCATCGAAGGCGACCCGGGCGACTGGATTTACAGTGTGCACAAGTCGGGTGCTGTATCTGCACGTTTTTGTTATTACAATTATTATATTTATAAAAACGGCCATGCCCCGCATTATATTTTTGGGACGAATGTTATGGGACAGGATCTGTTTATGGCGATTGGTATTGGCGCACGCTTTTCGCTTGTATTTGCCCTTGTGGTATCCTCGATCAATCTTTTTATCGGTGCGATCTATGGCGCAATCCAGGGGTATTACGGCGGCAAGACCGACTTGATTATGGATCGTATCGTTGATGTGCTTAGTGGTCTACCTTTTATTGTATGTGTGACCCTTTTCCAGCTACATCTTGCGAACCGGGTTGGTGCGGTGGGTTCCTTCCTGTTTGCTTATATCCTTACAGGCTGGATCGGTATGTCATCACTTGTAAGAAAGCAGTTCTACCGGTTTAAGGGGCAGGAATATGTGCTGGCGGCAAGGACACTCGGCGCGTCGGACAAAAGACTGATGTTTAAGCATATTTTCCCGAACTCGCTCGGTACAATTATTACAAGCTGTGCGCTTGTTATCCCAGGTGTAATCAGTTCAGAAACAAATATGACATACCTTGGTATTGTGAATCTATCGGAGTTTGCAGGGACAACGATTGGGACACTGATGTCGCAGGGGCAGTCAGTGGCGACCACTTCGCCTCATGCGATGATTTTCCCGGCAATTTTTATCTCGCTTTTGCTGATCTCGTTCAACCTGTTCGGCAACGGCCTGCGTGATGCGTTTAACCCGTCAACAAGAGGAATGGAGGACTAGAAAATGGAAAAAAAACTTGAAGTAAAAAATCTGGTTATCTCTTTCCGTACTTCGAACGGGAAAGTGCAGGCAGTAAGGAACATCAGTTTTGATCTGGCAAAGGGAGAAACCCTCGCCATTGTTGGCGAGTCCGGTTCGGGCAAGTCTGTCACATCAAAAGCGATCCTGGGGATTCTGGCGGGGAATTCGATTATTGAGGGTGGCGAGATTGTTTATGATGGCAAGGATCTGTTAAAGATTTCGGAGGAGGATTTTCACCGTATCCGCGGCGATAAAATTGCGATGATCTTCCAGGATCCGATGTCGAGCCTGAATCCAATTGTAAAGATTGGACGACAGCTTACGGAGGCGATGATCTTAAAGAACAAGGCGCGCCGCAAGGAATGCCGCAGGAATTTTAATCATTACCTGAAAATGCTTGAGCAGAATATGATTGAGTCGGGCGCAAAGAATGATGCCAGTAAAGCTTCCGCATTAAAACAGAAATGCAAGGATTTTGATAAATTTGAATATAAGCATATTGAGCTTGAAGAGAATTATAACAGTGCGAGGGAATCTGCTGAGGAGGCGGTTTCGGAGCTGGAAAACCTTGTGTTTGAGCTGGGGAAAAAATTCGATAAGGATATAAAGGTCAAAGTGCAGGATGTGGCAAAGCTGGCAAAGGGCGCATGTCATACGTACCTGGTCAATAAGGAGAAGGAACGCCTAATTTCGTTAGCGGACAGTCTTTTAGGGCTGGTAACGGCGGAAAAAGAGTCGAAGGATTACAAAAAGACGGTGGCGGCAATGAACGAGATGCTGCCAATCCTGAAAGCAGCGCTTGCCCTTGAGCAGCCAAATTTCTTTGCTCTTGGCTATTACGAAACATTTGCGGGCAAAGCAGTGCCGGATAAGAAGATCCCGGAACTGAATGCCTATATGCATCAGTATCTGGATGATAATTTTATGCTGGCCTTTATTGAGGATGCGAAAAAAGCGCTGGTTTATTCGGCGGAAAAATCGTACCAGGCAAAGGAAAACGCGGTGAAATTCCTTGAGTCAAAGCGCGTGGTATTCGAGAAGGAAACGCTCGACAAAAAGGAGTGCGAAGAAACCTGCAAACTCTGCATAAAGGAGGTTGCGGGAACAATTGATTATATGGAGATCAGGAAGGACAGTCTTGTTTATACTTTCGGGACTGGGCTGCGCAGCGAAATAAACAAATATTTTGCCGGCATCCGCAAAAACGAAAAGGAAAAGAACCGTTATACCAAACAGAAGGCAAAGTACGATGCGCTTGTGGCAAAGGGAAAGGAGCCGGACTGGCAGGTTGTGCCGGCATCCTATACGGATCTGGAGCGGACAAGGCAGAATATCCTGATGCAGATTGACCGTCTGGTTTCGCACTATAAAGATATCCTGGCGGCAAAGGACAAGAGGGATTTTGGCGCGGAAACTGTTGATGTGATTGATTATTTAAAGGAAAATGCGAGCGGCGTAGTCCAGAAGGTAACAAAGCGTCTTGCAAAGGAAAAGGCCATCAAACTGATGGAGGAGGTCGGTATCCCGGAGCCTAGGACGCGCTACAACCAGTATCCGTTTGAATTCTCCGGCGGTATGCGCCAGAGGATTGTTATAGCGATCGCCCTGGCAGCAAACCCGGATATCCTGATTTGCGACGAGCCGACGACGGCGCTTGACGTGACCATCCAGG
>CAMWUU010000445.1 GCA_947177515.1 uncultured Lachnospiraceae bacterium | reverse complement strand
CTCTATAGCTTACTAAGTTCCTTCCGTACTTCCATTAACTGATCTCTTAACTGCGCTGCAAGTTCGAAATTCAGTTCCGCTGCCGCAGCCTGCATCTTCTTCGTCAGTTTGCGCGCTAGGCCTTCCAGTTCTTTCGCGCTCATCGATTCCAGTGCCTTATCATTCACCAGATCCGCACTCTCCTTTTCCACCTTTTTCGAGATACTGATCAGGTCACGCACTGCTTTCCTAATTGTCTGCGGCGTAATGCCATGTGCTTTGTTGTACTCATCCTGTATACTGCGCCTGCGCGCCGTTTCTTCGATGGCGCGCCGCATGGAATCTGTAATCACATCAGCATACATAATCACATGCCCCTGCGCATTGCGGGCGGCACGTCCGATAGTCTGGATCAGGGAAGTTTCAGAGCGCAGGAAACCCTCCTTGTCCGCGTCAAGAATTGCCACCAGGCTGATTTCCGGGATATCCAACCCCTCACGCAAAAGATTGATACCAACCAGTACATCAAACACATCCATCCTCATATCCCGGATAATTTCGGAGCGTTCGAGTGTATCAATATCAGAATGCAGGTATTTCACGCGGATACCAACCTGGCGCATATAATCCGTTAATTCCTCCGCCATACGCTTGGTCAGGGTGGTCACAAGCACCTTGTTCTTTTTTGCCGTTTCCTTTCGCACCTCACCGATCAGATCGTCAATCTGTCCCTCAACAGGGCGCACAAAAACTTCCGGGTCAAGCAGCCCGGTCGGGCGGATAATCTGTTCCGTGCGCATCAGTTCATGATCGCGCTCGTATACATTTGGCGTTGCTGAAACAAACAGCATCTGGTTAATCTTACTCTCAAATTCTTCAAAATTTAAGGGACGATTATCTTTCGCCGACGGCAGGCGGAACCCATAATCCACAAGTGTCGTCTTGCGCGCCTGGTCACCCGCATACATGCCGCGCACCTGCGGGATCGTAATATGCGACTCGTCCACAATAATCAGAAAATCATCCGGGAAATAATCAATCAGGGTATTTGGCGTACATCCCGGGCTATTCCCCGCCAGATGCATTGAATAATTCTCGATCCCCGAACAAAAACCGGTTTCCCGCAACATCTCAATATCAAAATGAGTACGCTCAGAGATACGCTGCGCCTCCAAGAGCTTGTCCTCACTCTTAAAATATCGGATGCGCTCAGCAAGCTCCATCTCAATATTTTTGATCGCGGCCTCCATATGCTCCGGCGAAACCACATAGTGCGAAGCCGGAAAGACCACAATATGTTCCAGGGTACAGCGAACTTCCCCAGTCAGCACATCAAACTCTGCAATCCGGTCAATCTCATCCCCGAAAAACTCCACGCGCACCGCTGTATCCTCGTTCGCAACCGGAAAAATCTCCACCACGTCACCGCGCACCCGAAACGTACCCCGTTTAAAATCCATATCGTTGCGCGTGTACTGGATATCAATCAGCCGCCGCAATACCTCATCACGCTCTTTTGTCATACCAGGACGAAGGGACAGTGTCATGCTCTGGTAATCGATCGGGCTGCCAAGACCATAAATACAGGATACACTCGCCACAATAATTACATCGCGCCGCTCCGTAAGCGCCGCCGTCGCGGAATGGCGCAGCTTGTCAATCTCATCGTTAATCGCGGAATCCTTCTCAATATAGGTATCCGTCGATGGCACATAGGCTTCCGGCTGATAGTAATCATAGTAGGACACAAAATATTCCACTGCGTTTTCGGGGAAAAATTCTTTGAATTCCCCATACAGTTGTGCAGCAAGCGTCTTATTGTGCGCTATTACCAAAGTGGGTTTGTTTAAGGCTTGAATGACATTCGCCATAGTAAAGGTCTTTCCAGACCCCGTAACCCCCAGTAAGGTCTGGAATTGATTGCCTTCTTTGAACCCATTTACGAGAGCTTCTATGGCCTGCGGCTGGTCGCCGGTAGGCTGGTATTCACTGTGAAGTTTGAATATATTTTGTACAGTTTGCACAAACACCACCTCCAAAATCTATAGTCAAAAAGTTTGACTATTTGCCAGAAATTCGCCGAGGCACATATTCCATTTTCTAGAAAATGGCTCTTCGACGAATTCTGGTTACTGAATCCAATTTTCTGAACCATACGGAAGTTGTAAACTTCTGCGGACAACTTGAAAAATCCATTAAGGCTTTTCCCCGTATGCACATCAAAATTATGAAACGAATCGGGATTGATTATACCATACTGACCTTCATTTGTCCATACCGAAACAAACATTTGTTCGTTTTCTCTCCTGTTTTTGCAAATCTTATGTAACCCTTAGTTTGAATTTTCTTTTGCCCTTGACATTTCCTTTTTAGGCAAATATCCACCCATATCAATCTAAATCTTGCTTTCATATTGCTCATTCATCTTTTATTATGAATATTGTAATAATTGTTAAAAAGGTCAAAAAACTTTTCTTTTTTGGCATTTAACACTATTATACCCCAAAATCAACAAAGCCATAAGCACCCGCTCATGGCTCCGTTCATTCTCTTACTAATTCCCCCGCTGCCAAGCATATCCCTCCTGGCCTTCCAAACTTACTCCTGCCTTCTTTAAGCCCAGCCAAAACAAGAGGCCAGGTTAATACAATCCCTTGATTTTTCAGGATTCCTTTAACTTGCTCCTATTACAGCACCAGCATCTGCGTCTAAGCGTTTGTATATAATGCACTCTCTGCTTTTTCATATTCCGCTTCCGTATATCCCATAGATAATATCTGCTCTCTTGTAATATTAACTCTGATCATTCTCTCAAGAGCCTCTATTCTTGCTTCTATTCTTGCCTCTTTTCTTGCCTCTATTCTTGCATCCTTTCTTTCCCGTTCTC
>CAMWUU010000444.1 GCA_947177515.1 uncultured Lachnospiraceae bacterium | reverse complement strand
ACAGCAAATGCCCGGACAGTACCAGAAACATTTGCTGGGAGCAAAGCGGACAGGAAATGTTTCGTAGATTGTTGGTGCTGGGAGGGGATTTGCGGAACTTTAAAACAGCAAATGCCCGGACAGTACCAGAAACATTTGCTGGGAGCAAAGCGGACAGGAGATGTTTCGTAGATTGTTGGTACTGGGAGGGGATTTGCGGAACTTTATATAGGAGGATTAATATGGCAGACCATAAAAGAATTGACAGGAAACTTGAGTTTGAGGGAAAAATCGTAAAATTTTACAGTGACACAATGCAGTTGCCGGACGGCAATACAGAAATCTGGGACTTTATCGAGCATAAGGGTGCTGCTGCCATCGTCCCAGTAAAAGAAAATGGGGATGTGATCATGGTGCGCCAGTATCGGAACGCGCCAGAGCGCTATACACTGGAAATCCCAGCAGGGGCGTTAAATCCAGGAGAGGACAGGCAGACAGCAGCAGTGCGGGAACTTGAAGAAGAAACCGGGTACAGGGCCGGGAAAGTTGGACACCTGTTTGATCTTTACACAACGGTAGCCTTTTGTAACGAATTAATTGGCATCTATTACACGGAAGAACTAACCCCGGCAAAACAGCATCTTGACCCGGATGAATTCCTGAATGTGGAAGTACATCCCCTTGATGAACTGATTGGCATGATTATGCAGGGAAAGATACAGGATGCAAAAACCATTGCAGCACTCCTTGCTTACAATACGAAAAAGATGCAGGAAAAACTGTCATAGACCATCCCGCCGTTACATACAATGTTCAAGACAGGAAAAGCCTTGGCACTGTATCCGGTTCCTGTCAAATCAAGAGCAGCAATATACAGTATCAGGAACGGGGGAGAGCATATGGCAAGGCGGAGTCTGCAACTAAAAGAAAAAGAACTGGCGACGGCGGTCACGGTTCTTTTTCTTTTGGGTGTCCTGCTTGGTTTTTTATGCCTGAAACTAATCACCGTCATAGCGGGGGGCGAAAAAGTTCAGGTAGATGAGGAATATTTAAAACGGATCGCAGAGGTAGTGCCGGGATTTGATCTCTATCTGTATACCGTATGGACAAAGCTAAAAAATATGTTTCTGTATTTTTTGCTGGCATTAACCTGGCTAAATCTTCCATATACGGCATTTTTATTGCTACGGCAGGGATTTCTTCTCGGATATCTGCTCACATGCCTGCTTCCGCAATATCAGATAAAAGGTTTGTGGATCGTATTTTCTTATTATTTTCCTCAATTCTTGGTTGCGGTGCCGCTCTGGAGCTTTTGTTTTATGATAGCATGGCACGCATGGAAGGAGCAAAACTCATTGGAATATGATGCGGATCGCGTGTTGAGCCTGCACAAATTCAAACTCCTGCACCTGTCCGGGAAGCGCTTTCTCTGGATTATGGCCGCCTGTTTTGCAGAAAGTGCACTTGAGGTATGGATTGGCACCTTTTTCCTTCAAAAAGCCATGGAAGTAATGTAATTATTGCCATGCAGCATATGGTTATAGAATCTCCGCCATCTCAAACAGCAGTTTCTCCGTCATATCCCACCCAAGGCAAGGATCGGTGATGGATTTTCCATAGACATGCCCGCCAACCTTCTGGCAGCCTGGCTCAATATAGCTCTCCACCATAACGCCCTTGACCATCGTGTAAAGATCTGGGTTCATGCGGCGGCTGTGCAGGACTTCCTTTACAATGCGGGGCTGCTGGTCATACTGCTTATTTGAATTTGAGTGGTTGGCATCCACGATGCAGGCGGGATTTTTTAACTGTGGGCGCTCCGCGTACATCTCAAACACGCGCATTAGGTCTTCATAGTGGTAATTGGCAATATTTTGATTATGTTTATTGGTTGCGCCGCGCAGGATCGTATGTGTAAGCGGATTTCCGCTGGTTTCCACCTCGTATTTGCGGTAGAGGAAAGTATGGCTTTTCTGCGCTGCCACAACGGAATTCATCATTACGGAAAGGGCACCACTTGTCGGATTTTTCATGCCTGCAGGAATATCCATGCCGCTGATGGTAAGTCTGTGCTGCTGGTCTTCTACGGAACGCGCACCGACTGCCACATAGGAAAGGATATCGTCCACATAAGGCCAGTTTTCTGGGTAGAGCATTTCATCCGCTGCCGTTAGGCCGGTTTCGTCGATCGCACGCAGATGCATACGGCGCATAGCCAGAAGCCCCTCGTGAAAATCCGGCTTTTTTTCCGGATCCGGCTGGGAGAGGATGCCCTTATAGCCCTCTCCGGTTGTGCGGGGCTTATTGGTATAAATCCGCGGGATAACCAGCATCTTGTCGGATACCCGTTCAGCAACCTTTGCCAAACGGTTCATATAGTCAAGAACGGCATCTTCATTATCTGCGGAGCAAGGTCCTATGATAACAAGGAACTTGTCCGATTCCCCGGTAAACACCCTGCCAATTTGTGCATCCCGCTCTTTTTTCGTCTTTGCGGCGTAGTCCGAGAGGGGAAGCTGCCTTTTTAATTCTTCTGGGGACATAACCTCCTGTATAAAACGAAAACTCATTTTTCTCCAACCTTTCTGTATATTCTTTGATTGCAGGCACATTGTAGCCTTATTTTGATAAAATGTCAATCCATATATTCGTTTGAGTTTCCCCATTTTCGAAATTTGTACCTTTAAGTCCCCTTCGTTACGTATTTATGGGGCTTTGCAGAAAGCGGACAGGAAAAGACGGGAAAACGCATAAATAAAAAGCCGTTTATATAAAAGTATTATGAATTTTCGTATTTTTTCCTTAAATGGTTGATTATTCGGGCACTTCGTTATAAAATAAAAATAGAATTTCCTGTTTTTGAGGACGGATATCATGGTGGAAGCAGTAT
>CAMWUU010000443.1 GCA_947177515.1 uncultured Lachnospiraceae bacterium | reverse complement strand
CCCCCCCCCCCCCCCCCCTTTTTTTTTTCACGCACACCACGGCATCCGCGATGCTCAGGAGTCCCGTGGCCTCCGCGATGTCTATAAGAGACCGCTATAAAACGGTTATCTCCTGGAACATAATAAAAAACTTTGCAATATTCTTCCGAATAGGTACCCATTCCCTCTAGTAAATAATAGCACTTGAACAAATAAGACGATACCATATCGAAATTTTTATCAATACAAAACATCTGTCCGCTATTTTTTTTGGCCTTTGCAATTTTAAAAATAAACTGATATACATTTCCATATTTTCTATTTCGAATAAATTTTCTTAGATCAAGGGGAATATTACTATAATTAGCCCCCAATTCTGTAGACTCAGCCGCACAATATGTAGCAGTTTCTATTTCATGAATATACCCACTATTTTTTATCATATTTACTAATGAATTATATGTAAAAAAATGAATATGAGTATTATCCAATAGACCTATTTCTTTGTACTCAAAATCATTATTAATCAAGTTTAAAACTACTGCATTATGTGCTAAATTAGGCACCGACAAGATTATACTTCCACTTTCTTTCAAAAATTTTTTAATCCTTATCATCACTTTTTGTGGATCATGCAAATGTTCCAATACATCCGCAAAAATTATATAATCATATAGTTTGCCTTGTAAATTTTTCTCCCAAAAATATTTTTCAATATCTCCTTCTTCAATTCCTATATTGCTGATTCTGCTGTATCTTTTTGCTTCTTCCCCTGCACTCTCATCAATTTCTATAATATCAACAACACATTCTAAGTTCTCAGCCAGATATTTTGTCATTCTTCCATTTGCAGAACCTACTTCCAAGATCTCACTTCTTTTTTCAATCATATCTATCATAATTGAAAGAGAATTCTCATTATTCATATCCAATTTAACATCATACTTCCACATTTTATTTCCTCCAACCACAATAGATTTCTTTTTTATAATCTTTTAAAATTATATTATATAAATCACCCAAAAAATACTACTTATTCTGAAACATATTACATACTTCCTTCGTTCCCCCCACCATCTTCACCCTTCCCTTTTCCAGCCACATCACCCTGCCACACAACCTCTCAATCTGTTCAATAGAATGTGACACAATCAGCACGGTCGTTCCCCCGGCCATCATCTCCTGTATCCTTTTCTCGCATTTCTGCTGGAATAAGAAATCCCCCACCGCAAGAATCTCATCCACAATCAATATTTCCGGCTTTACCAGGGTCGCAATCGAAAACCCCAGCCTGGCCACCATACCGGATGAGAAATTTTTCAGCGGCACATCCACAAATTCCTTTAGTTCCGCAAAGGAAAGGATCTCATCAAACCTCTCCCGCATAAAATCCCTCGGATATCCAAGCACGGAACCATTCATAAACAGGTTTTCCCTGGCTGTCATTTCAAAGTCAAAACCAGCACCAAGTTCAATTAACGGCGAAATGGTACCGTTTGTTACCACACTCCCGCCAGTCGGCTTTAAAATCCCGGAAACCAGTTTTAACAGCGTGCTTTTTCCCGAACCATTCAACCCGACAATCCCAAAGACCTCGCCCGCCTCAATCACGGCTGACACATCCTCAAGCGCCGTGAATTCCTCATAAAAAAGCTGGCGTTTCAGGAGTTTTATAAAATACTCCTTCAGGTTGTCGATGCGCTCTTTCGACATATTAAATTTCATTGTCACATGGTCGATCACTATCGCAGGCATTTTTTTATCCCCCTGTAAAACCAACTGCCATCCTCCTAGACTTCCTACCCTGTAAGCTGCCATTTCCGCTTACAAACGATTTCTTCCCCTTCTTAGCCAGTCCCTTTCCCTTGCCACACTGGATTGTCCCCATCAGATAAACAAAATAAATCGATCCTGTTTTTTCTTAAATACCACCATCCCGACAAACAAACTTCCAAACGCCCATGCTGCCATGATCCCGGCTTCCGACCAAGCTGGCACGGTATGGTACAGAACCAGTTCCCTGAAATAATCCACATAATAGTACATGGGATTTATCTGTACAATCCGCAGGATTGCACCGGAAAGGATGTCCATCGGGTAGATAATCGGGGTCAGGTACATCCAGACCATTGTAAATACTGTGTACAGATGGATGACATCCCTGAAAAATACAGCCGCCGTTGCCAGAAGCATCCCAACCCCGACCGAGAAGACCAGGGCAAGGAGCAAAGGGAGCGGCACCAGGCACAACCTCCAGGTAAAACCAACTTTTAACACAAACATTACCACCAGGAGCGCCGCCAGCGAAAACAGCATATTTACAAAGGCAAACATGCATTTTTGCATGGGGAAAATATATTTGGGGATATATACCTTGCGGATCAGTGCACCGGAATTTAAGATAGAGGTCATCGCACCATTTGTCGCCTCGGTCACAAAATTAAATACACACCAGCCAGTCAGGTAATATACTGCAAAATTATCCACATCCATGCGGAACAGGTTCTGGAATACTGCCGTAAGCACACACATCATCAGGAGCGGGTTTAAAATACTCCAGAAAAACCCGATAACGGAACGTCGGTATTTCAGCTTTATATCGCGCGCTACCATGTCCTCCAGAAGATACCGGTATTTTTTTAATGCGCCCAGGTAAACCCGCAGGTTTTTCCCCTCGGATATTAATACAGCCACGCCTGCCCCCACAAACCCACCAAGAACCAGCGCGGTCACCGCCTGTCCCATCCCAAGGCGCACCTGCTGTACGGGGTTAAGGACAATCGCGGATATATGGTACCGGCTTCCTTTTCCCCCAGTTAAATCCAGCCGCAGCGATGCGACACTGCGCCCTAGTTGCACCGGGGGGGGGGGGGGGGGCGGGGGGGGGGGGGGGGGGGGGGGGGGGGGGGGGGGG
>CAMWUU010000442.1 GCA_947177515.1 uncultured Lachnospiraceae bacterium | reverse complement strand
GTCGTTTTGGAATGAGCCCGTGTCAATATTGGTATTCCCGATGACGCCGATCGGCGAGGAAAGCTGTTACAGTTTTATGGCATTTTCTAATCCGGGGTGTGCAGTCAGCAGCTCTTGAAAAGGAGGGGCGAGGCGGTATAGTACTTCCTTGCCGTTTTTTTCTTTTACAAGAATACCTTTCGCCGCATATTGGTTACATTTCCGGCGGACGATCTGGGAATCAAACACTTTGCCGTATTCTTCAAGGAGACCGTCGACGATCTCATCGACGGTCTGCTTCGGGGATTTCAGCAGGTAGTCCAATATATAAAAGTGCAGCATAATGTCGTTATCCGTAAAACTTTTAGCCTTCCATACCCGGTAAAGCGGATTTGTGTCGAGCAAATTACTGTCGATGGATAAGTAGATATTTTTTCCTTTTGCGTTTCCTTTGCCGATATAATCCTGTTTGACATAGCCGGACAGCCAGCTTTCCAGCCGACGGCGTTCATTATCATAGGTACGACCGCTCCAGCCGCCGAACTCGTCACGGGTCTTAAATCCGTACACGAAAAAGTCGCGGACATATTCTCTGCTTTTGAAAAAAGATTTGATAAGTTCCTTAAATTCTGACATCGGAGTAGTGCTTCTTTCTCAACTTGCGGAGAATGCATGCTTTACGCATTCTCCCAGACATGACTTAGTTGTTCATAGGCTGTGTACTTTGCAGCCGTAGTAAAACTTCATGTCTTATTGTATCATACCTTCGCAACTTTTTTGAAATGATTATTACGATGGGATATTGTATCTTAGATTCAGACAGAGGAAAACAATCCGACGGAGGAACTGATCATTAAGAAGTTTATACTGGCATTTTATGAGGATAGGATGCTTACGATGAAGTGGCTTTTTTTCCTGCGGGATGCAAGAGGCGGTCTGGGAGAGAGAAGGACGTTTCGCATTATGATCCGTTATCTGTCAGGGAGCGCGCCGGGGATGGCGGCGGATGCCGGTAAGCGGCTGTAATATGGGTACGCTTTTTGATACGATAAGGAGACGCTTTGCTGTACATGGCTACAAGATGCCGAAGCTGGTATTCTGGAATGTGAACAGCAGAACGAATGTGATTCCGGTTCTCTCAAATGAACTGGAGCAATATGCCTGTCTGAAGAAGGTACTCGATGGTGAGAGATACAGAAAGGTGGAGGAGAGAATATGTTCGTAATTTATAATGATAAAACAAAGTTTCCCATAAAAGTGTGGTTGTCGGGAATCGACCGGATAGAGTTAAGCTGCATAGAGCAGGCTTACAATCTGTCGAATCTTCCTTTCCTGCATAAATGGGTGTGCCTCATGCCGGACACCCATACGGGAAAAGGGATGCCCATAGGCGGAGTGATTGCCACGAAAGATGTGATTATCCTTAATGCAGTGGGCGTGGATATCGGCTGCGGCATGGTATTTGTGGCAACGGATATCAAATATGATGAGATTAGGGATGTCATGGCGGGAACGGCATCAATCATGCAGTCAATGATTGGAAATATCATGCGTACTGTTCCCGTGGGATTTGAAAAACATAAGCAGAAGCAGGATTCGACGGTGCTTGATCTGGCGCTTGAAAATATGGATAAGTATGAGGCAGATCCTGAGTTGGTTCATCTGATTGAGGAAGGGTATTTTCAGGTGGGAACGCTTGGAGGCGGCAATCATTTTATTGAGCTGCAAGAAGATGAGGAAGGGTATCTTTGCATCATGATCCATTCGGGAAGCCGCCATCTGGGGAAAGAGATCTGCGATTATTTTCATAATAAGGCGCGCGCACTGAACAACATGTGGTACAGCCGGGTGCCGGATGAGTACAGACTTGCGTTTCTTCCGGTACATACTAAGGAAGGGCAGCAGTACATCAACTGGATGCACCTTGCACTGGACTATGCTTATGAGAACAGAGAGCACATGATGGAGCAGGTGTGCGGCATTGTAAAAGAGCATATCGAAAAATATGCGGGGCGGACGGTTTCTTTTGCCGACCAGATCAATTGTCATCACAATTATGCGGCGTTGGAGAATCATTATGATGAGAATGTCTGGGTGCACCGCAAAGGCGCGACGAGAGTAAGACAAGGAGAGCGCGCAGTCATACCGGGCGCCATGGGATCTTACAGCTATGTGGTGGAAGGAAAAGGAAACGCAGAGTCTTTCCATACATCTTCACACGGCGCTGGCAGGGCTTATTCCAGAACCGGTGCAATGAACGCGTTTACGACCGAGCAGGTAATCGTTGATTTAAAAGAGCAGGGCGTTGTCCTCGGCAAGCGGAAAAAGAATGATGTGGCTGAGGAGTGCAGGTTTGCGTACAAGGATATCGATGAAGTCATGGCGCAGCAGATGGATATCGTAACGCCGGTCAGAAAGCTTAAGACAGTGGGCGTTGTGAAAGGATAGATAGTATTTGCCTCTTCAATTTGGTAAAATAAAATGATCATCTTGAGGAGGCAGACTATCCATCCTTGTATCGGATGTTTCGGCTGCTGGGTCAATACACCGGGGAGGTGTGTGATCCATGACGGTTATGAGGACACTGGAATCGATATGAGCAAGTGCGGGAGCTGATTCTGATTGGCCGCTGTTGCTACGGCGGTGAAAGTCCTTTTGTTAAAATGGTGCAGGATCGGGCAATTTCCTATATTCATCCGGATTTTATTGCTGGTTTTGCACCGGAAGGACTTCAGGACAGATAACCGGCAGGAATTGCTTTCTCCTGTTTTTTCACCTTTTTTTCAATAGGAAATTGTTCCGCTTTTTCGAGGTTGCCGTAGGCAAATCTCGCAATCGAACTTGTTCGATTTTTTATGGTATAGGAAATTCCTTCGCTAATTCGAGTTCGCGAAGCGAATCTCGTAAACGAGCT
>CAMWUU010000441.1 GCA_947177515.1 uncultured Lachnospiraceae bacterium | reverse complement strand
CCTTCGGACGTACCGTTTGAAGCAGTTTTTCGATTTCCTGCTTTGTGTCCATTACGGCATCCACTACCAGAGGGGAAAAACGCGTCCCACTCCCCTCAAGAAGCCTGGCAAATATCTGGTTGGGGGGATTGGCTTCCCTAAACGCATTGCCAACTTCATTGCCGCGGTACTCAATAAAATCTGCAACTGCAATCAGGTCAACCGCAATGGGATCCTCACATTCCGAGCGGACAAATTCCTGCGGATAGCCCCCCTTTTCGTTATAATAGCGGTGGTGGCCAAACGCAACTGGCGCAAACTGTTTTGTCGATGGGGCATTTGCAAGCAGGCGGTATCCCTGCAGGGCATGTGCTTCGCACATCTCCTCTTCAAAGGACAGCCATTGTCGGTTCGGCAGGGAAAAAAGCTGGAGAAAAAAAAGCTTTCCGATATCGTGGAGCATTCCACAGTCATAAATATAGGAAATAAGTTCCTCCTTAGCCATAAGGATTTCTGATACCGTTTGCAGTCCATGGATGCCAAGGAGTGCCCCCGGTGAGTGTTTTAGCAGATATTTAAGCAAAAAAACGGCAAGTTGTGCAACGGCGATACTATGCACGCAGGTACCTAGATGCCGTCCCATAATAAATTCGTGGGCAAACGATTTCAGTGAGATCCCATCCGGGTACTCAATAAAATTATAAAGCATCGGGCGCAGGTAGGAGTAGAGAAATTCCGTGTTTGTCCCTGCCGGTGCGTTGCGGACATAGCGCAGGGCGCGCTGATAAATCAACTGTATGATTGGAGCCTTGTTCGTGATGTGATGGGTATCTTTGCGCACATATTCCGCATACATGGCAGGCAGGAAAAGATTAGTGTACATCCCCTGCTGTGAGTAGTCTGTTTGGGAAGCGGAAATATAGAGCTGCTCCAGGTTTTCAAAAAGTTTTGTGAGGCTATGGATGCCGCAGTGGTAGCAGGCCGCATAATAGGCGTAGAGCCATTGCGGCTGCATCGGGATTTTCTTTTCCTGCGCGGCAAGGAGCTGTTCATGGTGGACGTATTCGGCGGACTCCATTACTTCGTGCTGCTGCTCATAAGAGGCGTTTTCCTGGCGCAGATAACCGAGCAGCGTTGTGCGTTCCTGGTGTGTTTTGGTGATAAAGAGCTTCCAGGGCAGCGACGGGGTTTTTTCATGGTAAGCCGGATCCATAAGGATCTGTAAGGCGCGGCGCAGTACTGCAAATTTTGGTTCTGCCTCTGTGATAGAATTGTAGCAGAGCGCGAGGTTGCTCATGGAGCGGTGGATATAGCCGCGCGTTTCCGGATTTAATAGCTCGTCATAATATCGGATATACCCCGCTGCCTCACCAAAGAGCAGACGCATTTTCCAAAGGAATTTTGCAGGGTCGGTCAGCCGCATAATATTATTATAGTTATACAGTGCCATTGCACTGTGATAAAGCGAACGGACTAAAAGATCGCGATCGTTATTCTGTCGGGCGTAAACGGTTAGGGCGCAGTTGATCTGGTAGTGTACGCCATTATCCGCCTGTTTGGTAAGTTTTACAAGTGCATCGTCAAATTCAGCAAGTTCCGCTATGGTTTCCGGTGAGGCTGTCAGGATATCGTCGAACAGTGGGATAAGAAAATCCCGCAGCACGGACATGTTTTGTGCAATCAGGGGGCGCAGGGCGAGGGTGCGCTTTTGGCATTCGGAATAAAAAGCTTCTGCACTGCAAAAAGCAGTGGGCGTGATATTGACTAGCTGAATGATTTCTTCGGTGTTGTCAAGATAGGTGGTTTCATATTGATTCATGGCTATCCCCTCCCTTCCGTTTTAGCGGGCAATAAATAGGAGTACAAAAATTTATACATGGCTTTCCCGCTTCAGGGTGTCCAGGCAGCCAAGTACCTGTTCAACATCCAGCGGTTTTGTAATATGTGCGTTCATCCCCGCTTCTATGGAAATCTGCCTGTCTTCTGCAAAAGCGTTGGCAGTCATGGCGACAATTGGTACCTGTGATGCGTCCGGGCGGGGAAGCTGCCGGATGTGCCGTGTAGCCTCTAGACCATCCATAACCGGCATCTTGATATCCATCAGGATCAGATCATAATAAAATGGCGGTTTTTCACAGAAGGCGGCAATGGCCTCTTCACCGTTTGTAGCGGTATCAATCTTTATATTGGTCATGGAGAGAATCTCCTTTGCGATCTCAAGATTGAGCATATTATCCTCCACAAGAAGCAGGCGGTTTTTTGAGTAGTCGGCAACACCGTGCGGTTGCTCCTTTTTTGCCGTATGCTCTTTTCTTGTGAACGGGTAGAGTGCTTCCGCTAGGCGGCTCTGAAACAGCGGCAGTGGAATAAAAGCGTTTACGCCAAGTTTTGTCATAAAGTATTCCATATCAGACCAGTTGTTTTCAGACAGCATAAGGATCGGGAAATCCTTTCCCTTGCGCGCCCTAATATCCGGCAGTAGCTGGGCGATATCAATATCCCCTAGGTGGTCAGCGGTCAGCAGTGCGAAATATTCCCTGCCCGAAATATCGGCATCATTGATCCTGTCGATGGCCTGGTTTCCGTCCGCTGCAATATCATAGGTTATGCCAAGCCCGCGGAGCAATTGGGGGAGTGCGTTAAGCTTGTTGCCGTCACCTTGCATAATAAGGACATGCAGTCCAGAAAGCGCAGAAAAATGGGAAGTGTCCGCCTCGTAGCGTTTAAGCGGGAGGGCAATCGTAAATTCTGATCCCTCGTGCAGTGTGCTTGTTACATGGATTGTTCCCCCCATCATCTCAATCAGTTTTTTTGTGATGGCCATACCAAGTCCCGTTCCTTCGATACGGCTAATGGTGTTGGAGGCTTCACGTTCAAAGGGCTGGAAAATCCTTGATAAAAATTCCGGTGTCATA
>CAMWUU010000440.1 GCA_947177515.1 uncultured Lachnospiraceae bacterium | reverse complement strand
TTACCTTACTTCATTACATTTTATAATATTAATTTGAATAATAAAATTTATTAAATCGTGATGATATTATTCAGGGATTGTAGGGGGAAAGCCTAAAAACAGGAAAGGAGCTGTCCATGGGAAGTCTATTATTTGAACATAACCGCAACGCCTATGAGGCGGCGGTGGAGATGATGGAAACAACAGGACGGGCGGCGGTGATCCACCCGACCGGGACGGGAAAATCCTTTCTGGCATTTCAACTCTGTGCAGACCATGTGGGCGAGAATGTCTGCTGGCTTTCCCCTTCTGAATATATCTTTGCCACACAGGAAGAAAAGTGGCAGCGTGCAGGCGGTAATAAATTGGAAAATATCCGATTTTTTACCTATGCGAAATTAATGCGGATGGGGGAAGAAACACTTGCGGGGTTGAATCCGTCCTATATTGTCCTTGACGAGTTCCACCGGTGCGGCGCGACCCAGTGGGGCGGCGGGGTAAAACGGCTGCAAAGGATGTACCCGCAGGCAAAAATCCTGGGACTGTCGGCAACAAATATCCGTTACCTTGATAACCAGCGTGATATGGCCTTAGAACTGTTTGGCGGGAGTGTGGCATCGGAATTGACACTTGGGGCAGCGATTGTGCAGGGGATTTTACCTGTGCCAAAATATGTGCTTTCTGTTTACTCTTACAGGAAAGAACTGGAACGTTACCGGGCACGCGTGCGGCGTACAAAGAATAAGGCAGTGCGGGATAAGGCACAGAAGGAGTTTGAAGCGCTTAGACGCGCGCTAAAAAATGCGGACGGACTGGATAAGGTTTTTGCAAGGCATATGCTGGATGCAAAATTCGACTATAACAATGAAAAACTTGGGCTAAAAGAAGCGCGGAGTAAGGATTTATGCCGGGCAGCAGGAGCAGGTACCACACGTCTGGGAAAATACATTGTCTTCTGTGCAAACTTTAATCATTTAATGGAGATGAAGGCGCTCGCTGCAGAGTGGTTTGCCGGGGTGGACAGAAATCCACATATTTATACTGCCTATTCGGACGACCCAAAAACCGCGCAGGAATTTGAAGCTTTTCAAGCCGATAAAAGCACCCATTTAAAGCTCCTTTACTGTATTGATATGCTGAATGAGGGCATCCATGTGGACGGCGTGGACGGGGTGATTTTGTTGCGCCCGACGGTTTCGCCCACCATCTACAAACAGCAAGTCGGTCGGGCACTTTCTGCGGGAGGGAAAACACCGGTCATATTTGATATTGTAATGAATATCGAAAACCTTTGCAGTATCGGGGCTTTGGAGGAGGAACTGCGGGAAGCAGCCTTTGTATCCTGTGCAAAAAGGCGGGGCGATGGGACTGTAGGCGGGCATTTTCAGATTATTGATGAGGTGAAGGATTGTCGGCGGCTGTTTGAACAATTGAATGAAACGCTGGCAGCATCGTGGGATACGATGTATGCAATGGCAAAGGAATATTATAAAATCCATGGGAACCTGGAAGTTCCGGCGGCCTACATAACGGCGGACGGGTATTCCCTGGGGGCGTGGGTAGCCACGCAGAGGAAAGTGTACCAGGGCAGGACAGCGGGATGCTTAAGCATGGAACAGGCCAGGCGGCTTGAAACAATCGGTATGCGCTGGCAGGGAGTGCGGGATGCCATGTGGGAGCGCAACTTTTGTGAAGCAGAAAAGTATTTTAAGGAACATGGGAACCTTCAAGTCCCAGCGGATTATGTAACGGGGGGTGGGTGCAGGCTTGGACGGTGGGTAAGGCGACAGAGGGAGCAGTATCGGGGATGGGTACAGCAGAATGCCATAAAGGAAAAGGGCAGCGACAGGAATGGTATAGATACCGCGAAGAGTTTGCAGGAAAATCCCGGAACTATGGAAAACGGCAAAGGAACGTGTTTAGATACGGAAATAACCGTAATGGCGGGAAAGACTAGGATGCGGGCAAGTCGGGAGAAGCTCTGGGAGGAGAGGGTTAAAAAACTGACGCAGATCGGTATGATGTGGGAAACTGACGACGCGTGGGAGCGGCGGTTTGAGTTGGCAAGGGAGTATTATAAGGAACATGGTAACCTGCGGATGGCAGCAGATTATATTGTGGAAGGGGTCTGGCTAAACAGGTGGCTAAGGGAGCAAAAGGCAAGTTGGGAAGAAGAAGTTGGAAGGAATACTAAGGTAGGAAAAACGCAGGGAAAGAAAGCGCAGAAGAAATCCTTGACACAGGAACAGAAGGAAAAGCTTGCCTCTATAGGACTTGCACCAGGGCAGGGGGTATCAAAAGCGGAACTTTCCTGGCGGGAACAGTATGGGGAAGCAAAAGAGTTTTATCAGGAGCATGGGAATCTGTCTGTTCCAAAGCGCTATATTGCAGGGAATGGGAAAAAACTTGGGGTATGGCTTCAACACCAGCGAACAAACAAAAGGAATGGGGTATTGGCAAACTGGCAGGTATGCCTTCTTGACGGGATTGGGATGGTATGGGAAATGGAAGATTCCTGGGAACAGGGATTTTTACATGCAAAAGAATATTTTCGGTTAAACGGACATTTAGCAGTTCCGAACAATTATGTTTGTAAGGATGGCTATCGACTTGGAAGATGGATTTCAAACCAGCGATTTGCGTATTGCAGTACATCGGGAGAGAAACTCAGCGGGGAAAGGATTCGACAGATGGAAACAATCGGCATGGTCTGGCGTGCGAAGCGGGGCAGACGGGGAGATATGTTATCCGAAAATAAATGGAAATAGAAAATACGTAGAAAAGACAGGTTGAAAAAGAAAGATTAGTGAAATTGTCAGTAAGATTTCCAGAAGGAATTGTCGCATTGTCGCATTCGGGTCGGAAGTCGGCCATGTAAAAGGGTTCATGCGGATTGTTGCAGGAAGCCGTCCAAAG
>CAMWUU010000439.1 GCA_947177515.1 uncultured Lachnospiraceae bacterium | reverse complement strand
TTCTTTTGCATCGTGTGACAATGCGGATACTAAGACACCGGATAACTTGCCAGGAAACATGGAATCGGGGAATCCTTCTGGAACAAATGGTGCAGATGAAGAGGGAGGGGGAAATGATAAAACAAATGTTTCAGCGACAGGAGTGCCGGAGGAGAAAAAAGTGCAGGAAGGAGAAAGCGGTGGGACGGGAACGCCAACGCCGGGGGAAATCATGAAGAACCCGGAAGTTGCGTTTGAGATTCTTTCTGATACAAGAACGGACTCGGAGGGGAATGAACTAGTCTATGCGCAGTATCCGGTATTTTCCGTATCGGGGGAAGGGTATGAGGCTCTTTTGGCGGTGCTTGGCGCGTGGAACGAGGAGTTTAAAAGCCAGGCGGATGTTTTTCTTGACGGTATGAAAGAGGATGCAGCATGGTACCGGGAATCCGTGGATGCTTCCTATCGGTATGGTCAGACTACTTTTGTAACGATATACCGCTGTGACAAGGAGTTTGTCAGCATCCTGATTTTCCGGGAAGTGGAAGAGGGGGGGCCTCACCCGAACTATTATATGGAAGCACTCAATATCTTTTCCCAGACAGGTAAACTTGCGAAACTTTCAGATGTTTTAGCCATTACGGATGAGTTAAAGGAAAAAATCAAGGTGGGATTGCGGAAGGAATATCCGGAATTTGAATTTGATGATGCGCTTTTGGAAGAGGGAATTGCGGATGCACTTGCCAATGAAACAGTGGTATGGTATTTTACGGATGGGGATATTTGCATCAATTTCCCAGAAGGTTCTTTTGGTTTTGGGCATGCGGAAGGCAGTCTTGGGGTACTAGTTCCGGTGGAGGAGTAGAATTAATATTTAATAAAAAGGGAAAATATGGTAAAACACAAGAAGGAAATGAGGGATGAAATGGTTGAAGTAAGATTTTACGATGAGGTGGATGATTCCCTTTTGAAATTTGCTGTGATTCTTGCAAAAACACAGGGCAAATGGGTGTTTTGCAAGCATCGAAAGAGAGATACTTATGAGATACCGGGCGGGAGGCGGGAGGCGGGTGAAGATATTCTTGCCACGGCAAAAAGGGAGCTTTATGAGGAAACAGGGGCGCTTGATTTTGATATGGAAAGGGTCTGCGTCTATTCCGTTGTGTGGGATGGGAAGGAAGAGCAGGAATCGTTTGGAATGCTGTATTTTGCAGAAATTAGGGAGTTTGAGGAAGAACTGCACAGCGAGATAGAAAAGATTATCCTGACCGATGGAACAGTGGAGGACTGGACATATCCGGAAATACAGCCAAAACTGATGGAGAAGTACGAAACGTGGAAGGGGATTAAAGGTTGATAACGTAAAAAGAGCGCAGACTGATTCTTACCGGGAGTGAAAGCTTTCACTCCCGGTAATAGTTTGTGGAAATGTATTACAATCTCACTTTTACTGCGAGTGCATGTGCGCGCATTCCCTCCGCTTCGGCAAGGTGTATGATGTGTCCGGCATTTTGTTTTAGTGCGTTTTCCGGGTAGCGGATTACACTGTAGCCGCGCATGAATTCCTGCACGGACATGCCGGAGGAGAATCTTGCCGTCCCGCAGGTCGGCAGGATATGGTTGGTGCCACAGAAATAATCGCCAACTGGTTCGGTACTGTAAGCACCCACAAAAACCGCCCCCGCGCAGGTTAAGGCATTTAACGCCTCCTCGCAGTCAGCAAGCAAAAGTTCTACATGTTCCGGAGCAATCTCATTTACTGCGTCAACGGCTTCTTTGATCGAATCTACAACAAAAATATCCCCGTAATTTTCAAAGGTTTTCTGTGTTGCATCCAAGAGGTTATTTTCCTGCATAAGCGAAAGAAGTTCGGCTTTGATTTTTTCTGCCATTTCCACCGAAAGACAGAAGGCGGTACTCGCTTCAAACCCTGTGCCATGTTCCGCCTGCGAGAGCAGATCTGCGGCGATAAAGGTTGGATTTGTCTTCTCATCTGCAATAATTGCAATTTCGGATGGTCCTGCAAGTGAATCAATTTTTACTTCACCGTAAAGTAGTTTTTTTGCCATCTGGGTGAAATGGTTGCCAGGACCTACGACTGCATCCACTTTTTTTACTGTTTCCGTACCATAGGCAACTGCTGCAATACCCTGCGAACCGGAAATTTTGTAATAATTTTTCACATTCAAGTAGTCCGCCACATAAAGTAAGTGCGGATCAATGGTACCGTCGCTTTTTGGCTTGGTCAGGATGTAGATTTCCGGCACGCCTGCTACAATCGCCGGGATAAGGTTCATGTAGAGTGTGGAGATAAGTGGAGCCATATTGCCGGGTACAGTGACCGCAATGCGGGAAAGCGGCGTGTAGCGGCGCTCTAATATGGCACCATCGGGGTAGGTTTCACAAAAGCCTGTGGGAAGTTGTCTTTTATGGAATATAAAAAGATTGTCACAGGCTTTTTTGACGGCTTCCTTAAATTCAGAAGAAACCATGTTTCTTGCCGCGGCGAATTCCTCCTCGGAAACAAAAAGTCCGATTTCGCGGATATTAACATGGTCAAATTCCTTCATGTAGGCATATAATGCCTTGTCACCGTGCTCCTTAATATCAGCGAGGACACTGCGGACAGTGGTTTCTACTGATGCGGGAATGCCGCCCCTGCGGGCAAGGAGATTTTGGAAGCGTTTGTTGTTGCGGGAAAATTTGCTGATTGTTACCATATTATCCTCCTGATGAAAAGTTGTGCAAAAACCCTTTTTTCGAGTATTCCTGCGCATAAAAAAACGCCCGGCAGAGAAATTTTCCCTGTCAAGCGTGGATCGAGCGTTTTGCCCAATATCAAATTTAATATAACAGATGGCAGGGAGGTTGTCAAGAAATTTTTTTAGAAGAAGTTAAAGTTGAAATAAGGTGAATAATATTGATG
>CAMWUU010000438.1 GCA_947177515.1 uncultured Lachnospiraceae bacterium | reverse complement strand
ATGCATGCTTTCTTGTATATCGGGTTGCGACAGCTTCCTGCCCCTTTCCGATCCCATTTTCATCCAATGTCCCCGGTAAATACATGGAATATGTTTTACCGTCCCCGATATCCGCCTGCCACAGGCCGCCCAAATCAAATAACTGCATAAGTTCCTCCTTCTTTCCTCCCATTTTTGCCGTCCCTTTCCCTGCCGCACCTGCCTGATTTACCAGTTATCCGGCCTTGTTGTGGACTATATCTGCATTTACCTATTTATTATGCATTACAAAATAGTTTTACGCAATCAGAAAAAACGCCGGGATATATAGAAAAATTGCGGGAAATCTATGCTTGACCAGTTTTGTTTGTTGTGGTAAACTTTTCTTGTGCTTTTTGCGGGTTGCCAAATCCCGCTAATCCCTGCACAAAGAAAGAGGAAAACCATGAAGATAGAAACCCAATGCCTCCATGAGGGCTATACCCCGAAAAACGGGGAGCCGCGCGTGCTCCCGATTATACAGAGCACAACTTACTGTTTTGATTCCACAGAACATATCGCACAGCTTTTTGACATGCCAACCGAGTTCATGTATTCGCGTTTCACCAACCCGACGGTGGATGCCATCGAGAAAAAAATAGCCGCCCTAGAAGGCGGCGTGGGTGCACTGTGCACGACGAGCGGCCAGGCAGCAACGCTGTTTTCCATTTTAAATCTCTGTAACGCGGGCGACAGTTTTATCGCCGTTTCAACAATCTATGGCGGTTCTGTGAACCTTTTTGCTGTCACATTAAAAAAACTCGGGATCGAGTGTATTTTTGTAGACGCAGAAGCCCCTGTAGAAGAACTTGAAAAAGCCTTTCAGCCAAATACGAAGGCTGTTTTTGGCGAAACACTTGCCAATCCTGCGCTTACGGTGTTCGACATTGAGAAATTCTCATCACTCGCCCATGCGCATGGCGTACCGTTAATTGTTGATAACACCTTTGCCACCCCTGTTCTCTGCCGCCCGTTTGAATTCGGTGCGGATATTATCGTGCATTCCACAACAAAATATATGGACGGTCACGCGGTGCAGGGCGGCGGGGTCATCGTGGATTCCGGAAAGTTTGACTGGACTAACGGGAACTTCCCGGATTTTGTAAAGCCGGATGAAAGCTATCATGGCGTTTCTTACACAAAAGCCTTCGGATCCATGGCCTACATTATTAAGGCAAGAATGCAGCTTATGCGTGATTTTGGATGCTACCCGGCAGCCAATTCCGCCTTCCTTCTCAATCTCGGCCTTGAAACCCTCCCGATCCGTATGCGTCAATACTGTGACAATGCACTGCGCGTTGCGCAATTCCTTGAAAAACACCCGAAGGTGGAATCGGTCAACTACCCGGGTCTTGTTACAAGTAAATACCATGCGCTTGCGAAAAAATACCTGCCGGAAGGCTGCAGTGGTGTGATCTCCTTCCATATCCCGGGCGGACGTGAAAATGCTGTCCGCTTTATGGACCACCTCGAGCTTGCTTCCAACGTCGTGCATGTTGCGGATATCCGCACTTGCGTGCTCCACCCGGCCTCAGCCACACACCGCCAGCTAACCGACGAACAGCTTGTGGCGGCGGGGATCAGTGCCGGTATGATCCGCCTTTCCGTCGGGCTTGAAAATATTGAAGATATTCTTGCTGACCTTAACAAGGGTTTTGCCGCCATTTAGGAGGAGAGATATGGGAAAAAAAATCGTAGTTGCACTGGGGCGAAGCGCGTTCGGTGAAACCTTCCCGGAGCAGAAGGCAAATGTAAAGCTTGCAGCAAGCGCAATCGCCGACCTTGTGGAGGAGGGCTGGCAGGTTGCCATCACACATAGCAACGGCCAACAGCTTGGCATGGTTCATTCCGCCATGACCGAATTCTCCGTAAAAGAACCAAAACATACCGTTGCCCCGATGTCCCTTTGCAGCGCAATGAGCCAGGGTTATGTTGGTTACGACTTACAGAACGCCATCCGAACCGAGATTTTGAACCGCGGTATCTTCCGGACGGTGTCCACCATTATCACACAGGTAAAGGTAAGTCCATTTGACAGGGCATTCCACAACCCGACCAAAGTAATCGGGCGCGTAATGGATGCTGTGGGCGCGGCAGCGGAGGAACGCAAGGGCAATTATGTAGTGGAAACGGAGGGCGGATTCCGCCGCATTGTTGCTTCCCCGCAGCCAATCGATATCTACGAGATTGATGCAATCCGCGTGCTTTTAGACGCAGGCCAGGTCGTGATTGCCGCAGGCGGCGGCGGTATTCCCGTATTAGAACAGGGCACTACCTTAAAAGGTGCAAGTGCGGTGATTGAAAAGGATCTCACAGCCGGAAAACTGGCAGAACTTCTGGATGCTGATGTACTGCTCTTTTTAACCGGGAACGAACGGGCTTTCCGTTTTTATGGTACCCCACAGGAAACCGTTTTAAGTACCCTTACCCCTGAAAAGGCAAAGGAATATCTTGACGATGGCAGTTTTTCTACCGGTGGGATGCGCCCAAAGATTGCTGCATCCGTTTCTTACCTTGACAAAAAACCGGGCGGCAAGGCAATAATCACCCGGATGCAAACCGCACTTGATGCGCTGCGTGGGAAGACGGGGACGCAGATTGGTTAACCACTTTGTACTTCTTATACTTAACTTTACAAATCATACTTAGCCTTACAAAATTTATATAATAAACCCAGAAAATTAATAAATTTATTATCAGGTAATTATTAAAAAATATATGTAACCCCCAAAAAAATTACTGGATTGGAACGAACGGCGGGCTTATGCCCGCCCATGTTCCTTGAAAAATACTGCTGCACAGGAACTAACAAAAACATTTATTTTAAACAAGTTCTTTCTTCTGAAAGGATCATTACCAACTAATGCTTAATTAAATTATTATATTTG
>CAMWUU010000437.1 GCA_947177515.1 uncultured Lachnospiraceae bacterium | reverse complement strand
CAGGGCATACAAAAGCTTGCCCTTCGAAACAGAAAGGGTATCGCCATCTGTTGTTTGCACCTTCTCATTCCCGCCTGCTTTTGTAACGAGATTCATTTTTGCCTTTGTCTTAACGTAAAAATATTTTTTAAAGGTAAAGGCTGCGTAATCGCTGACAATATACCCTTTCTTAGTCTTGCCGTCCACCTTTGCCGAAACATAGAACCAAAGATAACCTCCCGCATCCTTCATACCAAGTACAGTCACCGAGTCCCCCTTCTTTAAGGTCGCATAAACCTCGGATTCCGTATCCGCCGACTTTCTAAAATTCAGTTCATTCGCCGTTACCGTCGCCGGAATTTTAAGATTGTACACCGTGGTTTTTACCATTTCCGGAGTCGGTGTTGCCGTCGGGGTCGGTGTTGCTGTCGCTGTAACTTTTATATATGTACCAAGGCAATAACCCTTTACTTCCTTCCCATCCACTTTCAGCCCAACCTCATACCAGCCGTTCTTTTCTGAGTAGATCGAAACCTCCTGCCCCTTGGTTAATACCACATTTTTCCCACCCGACTTTACCTGCGGGTAATCCGTTCCCGGCCCGCTCCTTATATTCAGTTCATTCGCCGTGCATACCCCCTTTGTCGGCACAGCAGCCGCCTGCGCAATTAACACCCTCGCACCCTGCTGCAAAATCGTCATAAAATATGGACACAAAAAGGATACACATAGCAGCATCACAAGATATTTCCGAAACCGTTTTTGCATAATTTACCTCCATCAGAATTTCAATGTATGTACCAGTTGCCCCGTTTTTTCGTGTGAAAAACTTTCACATCCATCCGTTTTGCCAGGAAAATCCAACAAAAAATCAGATGCGGAACTTCCTGTACGGTTTTTTCGTCTGTAAAACATAAAATACGCGGGTATTCTATCAGGGGAATGTGGCATATGTATGTCATTTTTCGTCTTTTTCCTATGCACCTGTTTTCCAATACTGCCCCATTTTATGCGGGTTGCAGGAAAAATTGGGGAAATTTGACAATTAAAGAAGAATAATATACTCGTACAATTCTGATGTTTTTTCTATAATCATTTGTCAATTCACCACAAAAAATCCGCTAAAACAAATCAAATCACTTTGTCACAACAAAAAAATAAAAAAGACAGGCAATATTAATTACTTTTGCCTGTCTTTTTCATATTATAAGTGACAGTTATCCTATTCCTGCACGGGGTCGCGGTTTATGAACGCAGCTCGATCCCAAGCGTCTTCAGCCCTTTTAGGATCTTCTCCATCGCCGCGTTTACTTCCTCATCCCCAAGCGTCTTATCCTGCGCGCGGAAGCTGACCGAATATGCCATGGACTTGCACCCTGCGGCAATCTGCGCGCCTTCATAAATATCAAAAAGCTCATAGTGTTCCAGATATTTCCCGCCGTTTTTGCGGATGATCTCCTCCACCTGTCCAGCCAGGATTTCCTTTTTCATCACCATACTGATATCGCGGGTTACCGGCGGAAACTTCGCAATTCCGGTATATTTCGTATCAAAACTTGCCTTTTCCACAATCTGCGGCATAGAAAGTACCGCCGCATACACTTTCTCTCCAATTCCGTAACGTTCTACCACCTCCGGATGGATCTCGCCAAGATACCCAATCACCTCGCCCTGATAGCAGATATTCGCCTGCCTGCCCGGATGCAGGTAGGTCTTTCCCGCCTGCGGGTCGTAGGTGAGGATATCCCTAAGGCCGACCTTTTCCAGAAATTCCTCAACTACACCCTTCAAATCAAAGAAATCCCCCTCGCCGTAAAAGCCAAGCACAAACTGCATACGCTCATCCGGAAGCTCCGTTAGCGGCAGGCTCTTTGGCAAATATACATTGGCAAGCTCATACAGGCGCACATTCTTATTACGCCGATTATAATTTGTCGCAAGAGAGCTTAGCAGGCCGTTTAACGGCAGTGTGCGCATCACGCTGTAGTCCTCGCCAAGTGGATTGTTGATTACCACGGTATTACGCAATATGTCATCTTTTGGGATCAAAAGCTTATCAAAAACTTTCGGACTCTCGAATGAATAATTCTGCGCCTCAAAAAATCCAAACTGCTCCGCCATCTGCCTTGCTATCGCCTCGATACGCAGCTTAAACGAAAGTTTCCCGGCGGTTGCCTCGCCGGCAGGCAGGGTTGCCGGAATCTTGTCGTAGCCATAAAAACGCGCCACTTCCTCATCCAGGTCACACTGCGCATTCACATCCTGCCGCCAGGTCGGCACAATCACCTCATCTGCTGCCTCATCATAGCAAAGATCAATCTTTTTGAAATAACCAATCATTGTCTGCTTATCAAGATTTGTCCCCAGTACTGCATTCGTCCGCTTATAATCAAATTTCACGCGTTTTTCCACACGCGGCTGCGGGTAAACATCCACTGCACCGCCAACCACTTCGCCCGCTCCAAGTTCCTCAATAAGCTGACAGGCGCGGTTCATTGCCTCCATCGCATTGTTCGGGTCAAGCCCCTTTTCGAATTTCGCAGCCGCGTCCGTGCGCAGTCCCAGCTTCTTACCGGATAAGCGGATATTCGTTCCATCAAAACACGCCGCCTCGAACAGCATCGTTTTCACATCGTCCGTAATCTTCGAATTCTCACCACCCATAATCCCGGCAATGCCAACCGCCTTCTCGCCATCACAGATCATCAGCATGGAGGAATCCACCGCCCGCGCCTGCCCGTCCAAGGTCACAAATTCCTTCCCATCCTTTGCGCGGCGCACAATAATCTTTTTCCCGGAAAGCTGGTCAAGGTCGTATGCGTGCATTGGCTGAGCGTACTCTTCCATCACATAGTTTGTAATATCAACAATATTATTAATCGGGCGGATACCATTTGCCGCTAGACGGCGCTGCATCCACATCGGGGA
>CAMWUU010000436.1 GCA_947177515.1 uncultured Lachnospiraceae bacterium | reverse complement strand
GGACTTATACAGATGAAAAAGAAACTTGGCAGGGAAAAAGATTTAGAGGATATTGCGTTAATAGAAAAGACGCAAGAAGCCAGTTCACTTGGCGCTTTTGGGAAAAATATCCGTAAGCCTTGACACAGCGGAAAGGATATGGTATTTTAAGCGGGAAGTTCAGGAAGCGGGAACAGTATGGATTGGAACAAATAAAGTTTTGGTTCCTGCAAACGAAAGGAAAGCAGGGGGATATATTATGTATCAGCAACTGATTTTGGCATCCGCGTCACCAAGGCGAAGGGAAATCCTAGAGCAGGCGGGAATACCTTTTGTAGTTCAGGTGGCGGATTTTGATGAGGAGAGTGTGAGAAAAGAACTTGGGATGGATTCCTTTGGAATAGAGGGGAGAAACGAGGAGGATTACACGGCCTATGTCAAAGCGCTGGCACTTGGGAAAGCGCAGGCGGTTTTTAGGGAAAATGCAGATGTGGATGGAACTCTTGTGTTGGGGGCGGATACCGTGGTGGTGCACCGTGGGGAAATATTAAATAAGCCTGTGGATCTTGAGGATGCAAGAAGGATGCTTTTGCGTTTGCAGGGTGATATCCATGCTGTCTATACCGGGGTGGCACTGTGCCATGGGGCGGGGCAGCCGGACAATCTCCCTGCTTTTGTGAATTTTGCCGTTCGCACGGAAGTTGTCTTTTACCCTATGGATAAAGCGGAGGTTGAGGAATACTTAGCCTGCGGAGAATATATGGACAAGGCGGGCGCATATGCAATCCAGGGGAGGATGGCGGCCTATATCCGGGAAATTCACGGGGATTATTATAATGTAGTTGGTCTTCCATTATCTTCCATTGTGCAGGAACTAAAAAAACTGCAGAATAATGTATGAATATTCGTTAGAATACATGAAAAAATAGTAAATATATGGAATATATCGAAAAGGTTTAAGAGGATGCATAATTGGATTTAAGAAGAAAAAGCATGGAAAGATTATATAGAATGATATAATGTACATTTGCAGCAAACAGAAGAATATGAAAAATTTTCTTGCATAATATTCAAAATAGATGTATAATTATAAAAACTAAAAAACAGGGGCGGTGTACTGCCTGGGTTTAATATAATTGGGAAGCCGTAGGGGCGGCAGAAAGGAAGGGGATATGGTAAAAGCAGGAATTATCGGGTCAACCGGTTATGCGGGGCAGGAGTTGGTACGTCTTCTGCTGCAGCATCCGGAAGCGGAAATTATATGGTACGGTTCGAAAAGTTATATTGACAAAAGATATTATGAGGTTTTCGGGAATATGTTTGAGATCGTGGATGAGAAGTGCATGGACGACAATATGGAGGAACTTGCGGAAAAAGCAGATGTTATTTTTACCGCAACACCGCAGGGATTGTGCTCATCTTTAGTCAATGAGGATATATTATCAAAAGTGAAGATTATTGATCTCTCTGCGGACTTCCGTATCAAGGATGTTTCCGTCTATGAAAAATGGTATGGGATTAAGCATGCAAGTCCGCAGTTTATTGATAAGGCAGTCTATGGGCTTTGCGAGATTAACCGCGAGCAGATCAGGGGCACTAGGCTATTGGCCAATCCGGGCTGTTATACCACCTGTTCGATTTTAACGATTTATCCACTTCTAAAGGAGGGGTTAATTGATCCGGATAGCATAATTATTGATGCGAAATCCGGTACTTCCGGCGCGGGGCGTTCCGCGAAAGTGCCAAACCTTTATTGCGAGGTCAATGAAAATATTAAGGCCTATGGGGTTGCAAGCCACCGTCATACACCGGAGATAGAAGAGCAGCTTGGACTTGCGGCAAACAGACCGCTTATGCTTAGTTTTACGCCGCACCTTGTCCCGATGAATCGGGGAATTTTGGTTACGGCATATGCTTCTCTTGCGCGGGGGGTAACAGATACAGAAGTCCGCGCTGCCTACGAGAAATATTATAAATCAGAGAAATTTGTCCGTGTGCTTGATAGTGGTGTCTGTCCGGAAACGCGTTTTGTGGAAGGCAGCAATTATGTCGATGTGAATTATAAGATTGACCCGCGCACGGGGCGCGTAATTATGATGGGGGCAACAGATAATCTGGTAAAGGGCGCAGCGGGCCAGGCAGTGCAAAATATGAACCTGATGTTTGGCTTGCCGGAGGAAATGGGGCTTTTGCTGGTGCCCATGTTCCCGTAAGAAATTTGGGGGAATGGGTGCCAATATAGAGGTGGGTGTTTATGATGGATGAAAGGTGGATTTTGTACAGAAAGAATGATGGACATAAAATAGAAAAATATGGAAGAATATGAGGGGAATATGGAAATACGTGTAATGACAATTGAGGATTATCCCAAGGTGTATGCACTCTGGATGAGTATTCACGGTTTTGGAATCCGCAGTGTGGACGATTCCCGGGAGGGTGTGGAAAGATTTTTAAAGCGGAATCCTGAAACCAGTGTAGTAGCAGTGGAAGATGACCGGGTAATTGGTGCCATCCTGTGTGGACATGATGGAAGGCGTGGATGTTTTTATCATGTCTGTGTGGCAGAGGATAAAAGGCAGCGGGGAATTGGCAAACAGATGGCAACATTTGCCATGCATGCACTAAAGGCGGAGGGGATTAATAAAGTATCCCTGATTGCGTTTCGGTCGAATGAGGTTGGAAACCGTTTTTGGCGCAGTGTTGGCTGGACATACCGCGATGATTTGAATTATTATGATTTTACACTCAATGAGGCAAATATAACAAAGTTTAATCTGTAGAACATAAGGGGCTTTTTAAAGTAACACGAAGAAAAAGCACGCTGCTAAAAAAGGATACTGGAAAGGCGGATGCAAAACTAAAAAAACAGCAGGAACCCACCCAGTACCACAGGGGGATTTTTCGGAGCAAAGCGGAGAAAAAGCACGCTG
>CAMWUU010000435.1 GCA_947177515.1 uncultured Lachnospiraceae bacterium | reverse complement strand
TAACATTGACTTCCGTTGCTTCTTCCACTTTTACCCAGTAGGAGATATTGATTGTGCGGCCTGCAAGGTTGTAGTCGGAAAGATCAGCCTCCACGCCGTTCCAGTTTGCCGTGCGCCCGGTTACCTGCATTGCAAAATCATCGTCATGCCCGCCAGAAACAATGGCAGGTGTGCCGTCGCCCCGGCTTCCGAAGAAAAGGTTTTCGTCGTTAAAGGTAAGGGAGATGCTCTCCACCGCGGACATGTCAGGCTTGTCAATAACCAGATCCTGGTATTGCGCTTCTGCTGTTGCGCCTTCTACGATGGTGACAAGCACATCGTCAATACAAAAATCATTGGTGTCGGTTGCCTCCCAGCAAAGGATTGGTTTGGTAACATCCGCGTATACAGGGACATCATTTTCAATCAGCACCCATTCGCCGGATGGAACTGCATCATTACTTGCACGTTCTGGCCAGCCATTGTTGCCGTCCGGCTTGGTGACCTGTAAGGTGGCCGAAATCATAATCGGTTCCCCGACCTCATGTTTTGCCCAGTAGGAAACATGCAGGACTTTGCCGATACATTCTTCCGGGATGGTAAGCGAAACGCCGTGCCAATTCTCACTGCGCCCAATGATCGAGAAGCACTCGCTGCTGTCATGCCCATCCGTATTGATCCATCTTGCCCTTGCTCCGCCCCGGTCCTGGAAATATAGAGCCTGGGATCTGGCAGATCCGTCATAGGAAAAAACAATGTTTGGATCGGTAGCTTCCTGTGTCGGCTCCGGGGTAGGTGTCGGTTCCGGGGTGGAAGTCACTGTTTTTGTTGGTTCCGGGGTATTCTCCGGTGCCGTGGTATTGGTTGGATTTGGAGTCAGTGCTGTGTTGCCACCGGTTTCCTTATCCCCACATGCAGCGAAAGAACTGATTGCAAGGGAAGAAACCAGAGCCATGCCCATCAATTTCTTTAATTTCATAAAAAAACCTCCTCAAGTTTTTCTTTTTGTGCGATGTGTTTTCATAGGCAGCAGAACGACCAGGAGCGATACTGTTGCTTTTTGAATGTAACATCACAGTTATAAATATATCATGATTTATGCATTATGTCAATTATAAGGATGGTGTTTTAACTAAAATTTGTGCAAAATGCATGAAAATGCCAACCATATTTCGATATTTTGGATACTCAAATATTGCTATTCGGAAGATTCTGGAGGGCGAGAACGTTTTCGGACTGAAAAAATACTTGACAATCCGCAAGTTTATGCGTTAAAATCAAAGCAGTGAACAGACAGTGAAGAGGAGTAGTAGGTTCTGTATGCCCTGACAGAGAGCGGTTGATTGGTGGAAAGCCGCAGGTGCAAAAGGCTGAACTCGCCTCTGAGTCCCGGGATTGAAGGCATATAGGTGCAGATAGGTTCCGGCGGGGTTTCCCGTTACAGGAAAATCGAGGGCATGTGCACTGCGCATGAACCGGAGTGGTACCGCGAGGATTAACCTCGTCTCTGGAAACAGGGGCGGGGTTCTTTTTTTTCCTGCTAAAATCGAAAAAAACTTCCTCTTTACTTGTTTGTGCAGGAATGCAAATATACAGAAGCGGGCATAAAAGAAGTGTTGTATTATTATTGGAAAGGAAGGATAAAAATGGGAACAGCATATTCACCGAAGGATATTGAAAAAAAGTGGCAGGAAATCTGGGATGAGGAAAGGGCGTTCCAGGTGGGGGAGGATTTTACAAAGCCGAAATATTATGCGCTTGTGGAATTTCCGTACCCGTCGGGACAGGGGTTGCATGTTGGGCATCCAAGACCGTATACTGCGCTTGACATAATTTCAAGGAAGCGCAGGATGCAGGGCTATAATGTCCTGTACCCGATGGGCTGGGACGCGTTTGGGTTGCCAACCGAGAATTATGCGATCCAAAACCATGTCCACCCAAAGACCGTAACAGAGAATAATGTGGCGCATTTTAAGGCACAGTTAAAGGCGTTAGGTTACTCTTTTGACTGGGAGCGTGAGGTGAACACAACAGATCCAGAATATTATAAGTGGACCCAGTGGATTTTCCTTAGATTATTCAAAAAAGGTCTGGCGTACAAGACGCAGATGCCAATTAACTGGTGTACCTCCTGCAAAGTCGGGCTGGCAAATGAGGAGGTAGTAAATGGAAAATGTGAGCGTTGCGGCGGGGAGGTTGTGCGCAAGGTTAAAAGCCAGTGGATGTTAAAGATTACGGAGTATGCGGATAAGTTGCTAGAAGGGCTTGACCATGTGGATTATATTGAGCGTGTCAAGGTATCCCAGAAAAACTGGATTGGGCGCTCTGTCGGTGCAGAGGTGGACTTTCAACTTTCCGGTAAGGAGGATGTGCTGCGCATATTTACGACACGTCCAGATACTTTATTTGGTGCCACTTATATGGTAATATCCCCGGAACATCCGCTGATTGAGAAGTATAAAGATGAGATAACGAATTATGCGCAGGTAGCGGCTTACCGCGAACAGGCAGCAAAGAAATCTGATTTTGAGCGCACGGAACTGGCGAAGGAGAAAACCGGCGTGGTAATGGAGGGGATTATGGCTGTCAATCCGGTGAACGGAAAGGAAATCCCGGTCTGGATCTCGGATTATGTGCTGATGACCTACGGAACGGGGGCGATCATGGCAGTGCCAGCGCATGATGGGCGCGATTGGGAATTCGCGAAAAAATTTGGTCTTCCGATCATTGAGGTTGTGGCAGGCGGCAATGTGCAGGAAGCTGCGTTTACGGATGTGGAAACGGGGACGCTTGTTAATTCCGATTTCCTGAATGGCCTGGAAGTAAAGCAAGCCAAGGAAAAGATTATTGCGTGGCTTACCGAGAAAGGCATTGGCAAACAGAAAGTTAACTATAAGCTGCGCGACTGGGTATTCTCCCGCCAGCGTTACTGGGGGGAGCCGATTCCGATTATACAT
>CAMWUU010000434.1 GCA_947177515.1 uncultured Lachnospiraceae bacterium | reverse complement strand
CTCACACCCCATCGCCCCATCTAGGAGGCAATCCCACAAGCAATCAATCCGCGCGTTCTTCTCACATTTTACCAAGGCTTGCTTTCAATGCTGCAAGTTCGTCATCCACATCCGAACCCTGCGAATACTTTGCAGTCAAGTCGCGGATATCCCCAGATTTTTCCATTTTGTTCAGCTCCGCCATTGCGTTGGCCTCATCGAGTTTCTTGTTCGCAAGATCCTCATACTTCTCAAAGCTTGCGATTGAACGGTTTGCGCTGTTCACAGAATCACCCATCTTGTTGATGCGCTCCTGCGTTTTTGCAACGGCAAGCTTACCCTTGATCATCGCCCTGCGCGACTCCAGCTCGTTAATATCAGCAACCAGTTTGCTGTGCATCTGTTTCATATGGTCCGCATTCTGGTGCGCGAGATCATAGGTTTGCTGTAAGCCGGCCTGCTTTGAGGAGAGAGAAGCCTTCTGCTCAAGAAACTTGCGTGCGTCGTCCTCATTGTTCTTCTCAAGTGCCTTAATCGCAAACTTCTGCATCTTGTCAATCTCTGCGCTGCACTCATCAAGCTCGCGCTTTGCCCGCGCTTCCTCCGCCATAATGCTTGCGGTTTCTGATTTTACTTTGCCAAGATCCTCCTGAAGGTTCCTTAAACACTGGTCAATCATTTTCTCCGGATTCTCCGCTTTGTCAAGCAATGCATTGATATTTGCCGACATGATATCCTTAAACCTTGATAAAATACCCATCTTCTTATCCTCCCTGCTGCGGCTTGATTTTTAGGAGCAGCAAATGCTTAAGTCCTGGCGCAGCACAGCACTATTCTCCTATCCCATCCCGGGCTTGCCCGGCCATACATTTAGTTTACCTTTAAACCGCGGTTTCGTCAAGTATCTACATAAAAAATATCCACACCGCAAAATAACCGGACACACCGCCTGCCAGTACATCCTTCACATAATGTACACCCGCCAGTACCCGGCTTACTGCAATCAGTATGCCAACAGCCAGAAAAAGGATGCCCGCTGGGCGCGAGTAAGCCATCCACACTGCCGCAACCATACCGGCGCTGGCCGCGTGCCTGCTTGGGAAGGAATGCCCCTGCTTTTCCTTTTGAATCAGCGGTACAATGCCCTCCTTCTCATAAGGTCTTGCAAAGTTGACAAAATGCCGGAATACTGAAACGGCTAAAAACATGGCTGCAGGTACCAGGATGGCACGAGCCAACAGTTCCCTGCGGTACAACAGGCAAAACACCAGGCAGATAGGATAACCCGCCGCCACAAAAAGCGGCAGTCCCCGATACGCCGCCGTAAGAAGTGCCATACGCCACGGTGCTTCCAAAAACCATTTCCGTACTTTCCCATACCACGACGCATTCATTCCCCACCGCCCAACAGCCCTTCCAATGTCCGATATACAAATTCTACGCTCGCCTCACGCACGGCATTCCTCCCAATTTCCCCAAATTGCATTGTGTACGTGGTCAGCGCACCATCCACATAAAACCCGAAGCAGACCATGCCAACCGGCTTCCTTTCTGTCCCGCCAGAAGGTCCCGCAATCCCGGTAACCCCCACACCGACCTGCGCCCCATTCGCCTGCGCTACTCCCTTTGCCATCTGCCCCGCCACTTCCTCGCTCACCACGCCAAACTGCCCAATGGTTTTTGGCAAAACATTAAGATACTTCACCTTTGCCGCATCGGCATAGGTAACAACCCCCGCATCAAGCACCCTAGACGCATCCGGTACCTCCACAAGCCGCGCCATACAAAGCCCCCCCGTACAGGACTCCGCAAATGAGATATGGAATCCCTTTTCGATCAAAAGCTGTACCGTTTTCTTTGCAGCCATCCCCGTCATTTCCCTTTCCCCTTTCCAGGCACCCACCCGCAAAAAACATATTCGGGCGTACCCTAACCCTCAAATTTCATATCAAGTATAGCGCAGTTTGCACAGAATATCAACTTTACTTTTCGCCCATAAAATGATAAAATAAGAATTATATGGCGCAAAACTGCTGCCAGTCTTAATTTTTGGAGGATGGGTTATGAAAAAATATGAAGAATATCAGGAAATGTTTGGTGAAAGTTTACAGGGATATCTGATTACCTCCCTCCCCTTCTCCTCCAGTTCCACCATACTTTATGCAAACAGCCGGGCAGCCTCCATCCTGGGGCTTCCTTACGATTCGCTTGTCGGGCAAAGGCTTGGTTATATTTTTCCAAATTTTAACAGCGACGCGGGCGGCATGGAAATTGATCCGTTCCTTTACGGGCAAAATGACAGTCTGCTGCGTCTTTTTGCCTCCCCTTTTTTGGGGGATTCCTGCCTTGTCTTCCTTCTGGATCAAAATGAAACGGAACGCGCGTCTATGGAACGCCTTTTTGAATACCAGAGCCGCATGAATGAGGCGCTTGATGCCGCCAATGCTGCCAGCCAGGCAAAGACCAATTTCCTCTCCGAAATGTCGCACGACATCCGCACCCCGATGAACGCAATTATCGGCATGACGGATATCGCACTGAACTATTCACAGGATCCGGCACGTGTGGAGGACTGCCTGAAAAAAATCCGGACAGCTTCCGGGCATTTGATGGAGCTGATTAACGAAGTGCTTGATATGTCACGCATTGAGAGCGGCAAGGTTGTATTAAATGAGGAACATATCCAGTTAGCTGACCAGATTCACAGTATCCTGGTAATTATCCGCCCGCAGACAGCAGAAAAAAAGCAGAATTTCCACCTCAGGTTATGCAATATCCAATACGAAAACCTGATTGCTGACCCCACCAGGCTCCGCCAGATTTTCTTAAATATCCTCTCCAACGCAGTAAAATATACAAAAGAGGGCGGGGAAATCTCCATGTCGCTTGAACAGGAGCTTTTAGATGATTCCTTTGTTTTGCTTATCCTGCGGGTGAAGGATAATGGAATCGGTATGAC